>JAGQZL010000079.1 GCA_020434915.1 Allomuricauda sp.
CCAAAAAGTAAGCATCATGCGAGTTCATTTTATGCTTTTGTTGGTTCTATTGGCTTCATGCTCCAAACAAAGCTCCACCATCAAATTGCAGTTTGAAAAAGATTTGATTCCTGAAGGCATTGCCATAGACCCTGTCTCTGAAAAAGTTTACCTCAACAGTCTTTCCAAAAACAAAATTGTAAGGTCCAATTTGGATGGAAGCAATCCTGAAGTTTTAATTGAGGATAACGAATTTGGTTATCTCCCCGGTTTCGGGATGACCATTAAAGGGGATACGCTTTTTGCCCTGGGAAACAGTCATGATACCCCAAGCAACCAATCCATTTTGTTGTTATTGGACATTCCTTCTGGACAATTGATCAAAAGATATGTCTTAAAAAGCTTGGGGAAAACATATCTGAACGACATTGCCGTGAATTCCAAAGGTCATTTTTTTATTTCTGACTCTGAAGGCTCTGCCATTTACTCCTCAAATAGTGAAACCGATCATTTGGAAGTATTCTTTTCACATGAAACCATTGCACACACCAACGGTATTGCCATTTCCGATGATAGGCAATTGCTCTACCTGGCTTCCTTTGGAAGTGGTCTGCGTGTTTTGGACATTGCCACAAAAAAATTGGTCAACCAGCCCAATGATTTCAAAGGCATTGACGGTCTCAAGTTTTATAAAAACTCGTTGATTGCCATTGTAAATGCAAGGCGTGATCCCGAAAAAAATGGGGTGTTTCAATTTAAATTGACCTCTGAAGGTTCAGAAATTATGGAAGCTTCTAAACTGATGGTATTTGAAAATCCAACAGATATCCCCACCACCTTTTCCATCTATAATGACAATATGTTCTTCGTGGCAGATTCTCAAATGGACCTATTGGACGATTTGACCAATCAGATCATTGATCCCTCCAAACTTGAAGACTACCGATTGATTCGAATGAAGCTTTGATATCCAGCACTAATCTACAAATACCAAACATACTGGAATAGGGTGCTTGATCTCGTTCAAAAAAGTCAAAGTGCCTTTTTCTGCGTCCCTTTTAAACACTACGATATTTTCACTGCGCTGGTTGGCTACCAAAAGATAACCTCCCGTTGGATCCAACGTAAAGTTTCGGGGCCAATCGCCACGAACTGATTCCCGGCCCACTACCGAAAGTTTTCCAGAATTCTCATCCACCGCAAATACCACAATGGTGTTTTCCCCTCGGTTGGACCCGTACAAAAACTTGCCATCGGGTGACAAATGGATATCTGCGCAGAAGCTCTCACCTTCAAAATCGGCGGCAAGCGTGCCGGTGGTTTGAATTTCTTGGTACTCGCCTTGGGCATCCTTCTCAAAAACAGAAAGGGAGCTATTCAGTTCGTTGATCACATACAGGAACTGGCCGTTTTTACCAAAGGTAAAGTGTCGTGGTCCCGCGCCATCCACAAAGGGTAAGGAAGGTTGTAATCCTGGCACAAATTGCCCGTCTTTCTGCTGATAGCGTTTTACGGCATCCAAACCAAGGTCGGTTACAAAAAGTCCCTCCGATGTGAATTGGGCCATGTGGGCATGGGCTGTTTTGGTCGTGTCCAAACTTTTATGATCGATGATTTGGGGGTCGTTGCCCAACGAACCATCATCATTCAAATTGAAAACCGCCACGTTACCTCCGGTGTAGTTGGCCACTGCCAATTGTCCATTACCGGATAAAGAGACATGGCAAGGATGTGCGCCTTGGGTTCCCATACTGTTTTGCAGTTCCAACATTCCATCATTCCAAGTGAAAGCCGTAACCCCTCCACCCAAACTATCAAAGTTGTCAGTTTCTTGAACGGCGTATATATGTTTCTTGTCTTCGGACAGGGCCAAATAGGACGGATTCGTCAGTTTGGCCTCCAATTTTTTATTGGACAGGGTTCCTGTTCCACTATCAAACGAATAGGTGTAGATACCTTTACTATCGCCATCGGTATAGGTGCCAACAAAAAGGGTGTACATGGGTTTTTCTTCGGGTTTATCGGTGCAAGCCAAAAGCATGGCCAATGCCATCACTGCTAAAATGGATTTTTTCATGGTTGTTCAGTTACTGTACCAAAGTACGCATTCTTGCGGAATGCATCATTTGGGCAACAATTTTGTGTTGATTTCCTTCACCAGAAAATAGCCGGTCACCACTGTGGCCAACACATCGGCAATGGAAAATGAAATCCAGACCCCTGTTTCACCCATGACTTTGGGCAAGATCAGAATCAACGGAATAAAGAAGAATCCTTGCCGCGTGAGTGTCAACAAAAGGGCTGGGGTGGCCTTTCCAATGGCCTGAAAATAGGCAGCACCGATCAACTGAATGGCAATGATGGGCGTAGCGGCAAATACCAATCGCATGGCCAAAGGCGTATGTTCGATCACAAATTGGTTACTAGCCAATTGTTCGGCTGCCAGGTCGGGCCGGTCGCTTAAAAACAGGGAAGCAATTTCTCCGGGGAAAACCATTAAAACGATAAATACCAAGGTGGCCACCAACGCGGCATATTTAATGGCGGTATAAATGGATTCCTTGACGCGATCGTAATAGGCCGCACCATAATTATAGCCTGCAATGGGTAAAAAGCCCTGTGTAACTCCAAAAACGGGAAATAGGGCAAACATCAACATACGGCCGATGATGGCATACACCGCTACCATGGGCTCTCCTCCGAGATTGAACAGGATATTGTTCATGATCAAATAGGTGATGCTTGTCACCGCTTGTCTTGCCAAGGTTACAAAACCCAATGAGCCGATTTCGCGAAGAATAGGCCTGTCCAATCCGAAATGGGTATGGCTGATCTTCAATTCGGAATTTTTGGAAAGAAAGAAGTACAGGATGTACCCAAAACAAAGCAGATAGCCCACCGTAGTAGCCCAGGCTGCTCCGTGCATGCCCCAATCAAACACGTAAATGAACACATAGTCCATCAATAGGTTGCCAACCGATGGAATGATCATCGCGATCATCGCAAATTTGGGCTTGCCCTCGGCTCTGATTACGGTATTGCCCATCATGCAGAGCGCCAAAAAAGGCACCCCGTACAAAATGATGGTATAATAGATCTTGGCCGGTTCAAAAATGGCCCCTTTACCTCCAAAAGCTGGAATAAGATTATCGACGTAGTATAACCCCAAGGCCACCATGATCACCGTGACCAAAAGGGTCAGGGTAATCTGATTCCCGAAGGTTTTAAGGGCCTTTTCCTTGTTATTGGCCCCCAATGCACGAGAAATAATGCTGGAACCCCCAATACCGATGGCCATTCCCAAGGCAGCAATAAAAAAGGAAACGGGCAACACCACGTTAATGGCTGCAATAGCAATGGAACCAATCCAGTTTCCCACAAAAATGGAATCGACCAAAACATTGAGGGACATCACCAAAATACCAATGGAAGCAGGCACTGCTTGCCTGATCAGTAATTTTCCAATGGGTTCCTGCCCAAGATCGTCAGCGGTTACTTTGGCCATGCCAAGAAATGTTCTATTGAACTGAGGTTAAAATACGTTTGAAGTACTGTTCCCCAAAGCTACAATGCATCCACCAAACTATCCTTATTCTCGATCAGTTTTTTGGCAATGCCATCCCAAAGGGCGATGCGGTGTTCCAATGCTTTTTTACTGTACTGGAACACATCTTCCCATTTTTGGTCATCGGAACCACAAAGGGCTTGGATCATTTTAACCGCCAATGGGCCATGGTCGTCCCCATCCAACTCGATGTGCCTTTTTAAGTAATACGATAGCTTGGCATATTTGCTGGGTCCATTTTCACCGGACTGTTCTATGATGCTCAAGAACATATCGGGGATCAAATCTTCCCTTCCATAGGTAAAAGCTGCTGCAATGATATGGGGTTGTTGGGTATTGATGACCTCAAAAGTGAAGCTCAAAAAATTCTTTTCCGATGGGTTCAGGTCGGCTTCATCAATTTGCTGTTGGATGTGTTGCAAATCAGTGAAACCAGCAATGACCTTTTGCACTTTCAACGTGTCGGCCCCCACTTCTTTCATGGCGTCGAGGTACATTTCAAAATGGCTTTTAGCCTCTCCTTTCTCATTGAAATCACTTTCTTCCTCCAAGACAATTTCATTGATGAACCGGGACACCGAAGCATCCGTGGCAGGTTGCCAAGGCAAGGTGGTGCAAGTAAGGTGTTGTTGCAAGGCTTTTAAAAGGGACATAAAATCCCAAACGGCGTACACATGGCTTTCCATGAAAATTTTGATGTCCTCCACAGATTCCAATTGTGCGTACAACCGATGATTTTTTAATTGGCTCCGCACACCATGGAGGTGTTGCTCCAATTTTTCAATTTGCATAACTATATTTTGAAAATTACTGAACGTTGTATTCGGGCAAGGTGCCTTTTTCCTCCCATTCATTGATCCATTGTGCCATCAGTCCGGCCCAATCGTCTCGATCGTTCAAGCAAGGAATGTGGATGTAGTGTTCTCCGCCGGCCTCCTCGAACTGTTCTTTGCCTTCCATGGCGATTTCCTCCAGTGTTTCGAGACAATCGCTCACAAAAGCAGGGGTCACCACAGCCAAACGTTTCTTGCCTTCATGGGCCAAACGTTCAAATTCCTTGTCGGTAAACGGTTGCAACCAAGGGTCGCTCCCTAATCGCGATTGGAAGGAAGTACTCACCTTCTCCTCGGGCAATCCTAGTTCTTTTTTAACCAATTCGGTGGTGTCCATACATTGATGACGGTAACACGTATGATGTGCCGCGGAATTGGTAGTACAGCACTGGCCATTCAATTTGCAATGGAATTTGGTAGGGTCCGATTTTCGGATATGGCGTTCCGGAATCCCGTGATAGGAAAACAGGATATGATCATATTCAAACCCTTCCAGCCCTTCGGCTATGCTTTTGGAAAGGATTTTCACAAAATCAGGGTTACTAAAAAAAGCAGGTAAGGTGGTCACCTGCATTTCTGGAAAATGTTCAGCTTGCACCTCCAAGGCCTTTACCACAACAGTTTCGTAGGACGACATGGCATAATGGGGATACAATGGCACCAAAAAAACCTCATCCACACCTTGATCTTTCAATTCTTGTAGCGCATTTTTAATGGACATGGAGCCGTATCGCATTCCAAGAGCAATAGGTAAATCCGTTTGCTGTTTTACCTTTTCCATAAACCGTTCAGAGATAATGATCAACGGAGACCCTTCGTCCCACCAGATTTTGGAATAGGCTTCCGCCGATTTCTTGGGACGGGTGTTCAGGATGATGCCACGTACGATGATATTTCGCAAAACGGGGTTCACATCGATGACCCGTTCGTCCATCAAAAATTCATCCAGATAGGGTTTTACATCTTTTGCGGTCGGACTGTCGGGCGAACCCAAATTCACCAATAGAACTCCTTTTTTCATGGCTTTGCAAGTTTGGCTGCAAAAGTAACACACCACACCGACTTTGCCTCCTTGGCATCCCAAATACTTTCTTATGATGAAATAATGTTTCTCGATTTTGTTGAAGGGCCAACCTTGTAGACTTTTCTCCCTATTTTTGTGGATATGGAGTCTTTTTACGACAATGTTTCCAAAGAGTCACTGATTTATTTAGGGATTGCCCTTTTTGTTTTGGTCTTTCTATATTGGAGCACTTCCATCATCCTGAAAAGATTGGGTAAAAACCCAAAATACCTCTTGCCTACAGGGTCTTTTAGAAAACTGGCCACCCCGTTGACATTGATTTTTCTTTCGGTACTTATTCGGCTGAAAGCACTTCGGGATGTCCTGAATCTGGAAGATGCCGGTTTTTGGTTCAGGAAGGTAAGTACCCTCTTGTTCATCTTTGCCATGACCTGGTTGCTGATCGCTCTCCTGAAAATCGTTAAACAAATCGTGATCCGGAACTACGATGTGGGGGTCGAGGACAATTTGAAAGCACGAAAGGTATATACCCAATTCACCATACTGGAACGCATCTTTATTTTCATCATTATTTTGTTGGCCATTGGGTTTTCCTTGATGAGTTTTCCCGAAATCCGCCAACTGGGATTGAGCATTTTTGCCTCTGCCGGGGTGGCAGGAATCATTATTGGGTTTTCGGCCCAAAAATTTATTGGCACTATTCTGGCGGGTATCCAAATTGCCATTGCGCAACCCATTAAGTTGGATGATGTGGTGATCGTGGAAGGGGAATGGGGCCGTATTGAAGAAATTACCTTGACCTATGTGGTGGTGGCCATCTGGGACAAACGACGATTGATTGTGCCCACACCCTATTTCATTGACAAACCTTTCCAAAACTGGACCAAGACCTCGGCGGATATTTTGGGTACCGTGTTTTTATATGTGGATTACAATGTCCCTTTTGACAAATTACGGGAGGAATTGACCCGAATCCTAAATGAAACCGACCTTTGGGATGGAAAAGTGGACGTGCTACAGGTAACCGATAGCAAACCCAACCATGTAGAGGTGCGTGCCTTAATGAGTGCCAAAGATTCGCCAACGGCTTGGGACCTTCGGGTACATGTCCGTGAAAAATTAATCGTTTATTTACAGGAAAATTATCCGGGAAGTATTGCTCGTACACGAATAAGACTTGATCAAGAGAATAACAATGAAAATAAGAAATAGCATCACCCTACTGGTAGTTTTGTTTGGTTGGATGAGTCAAGCCCAACAAATCACCTGTTCGCCAAAAGACCGCCCTCTTTTTGACACTAAAATGAGTTCTTTGGAAAGCATTGATGCCTCCAATTTGGGCGACACCATTGCTGCTGTTGGTCAATCCTTTTTAGGAACGCCCTATGTAGAAAAAACATTGGAAGTGGGCGATACGGAAACCCTGGTGGTGAATTTCAGTGGATTGGATTGCACCACTTTTGTGGAAAATGTGATGGCATTCACCTCCCTTTTGAAAAAACAGCAAAAAGATTTTGAGAATTTTACGGAAGAATTGGAAACCGTTCGGTATAGAAATGGTAAAATGAACGGTTACCCTTCACGTTTACACTATTTTACGGAGTGGATTCGAAACAATCGGAAGAAGGGTTTAGTGAAGGATATTACTGCTGAACTTGGTGGTGTGGAATTGGAAAAACCCATCAATTTTATGGGAACACACCGTAATTTGTATCCATTTTTAAGCAGCGATGAAAATTTTAAGGCCATACTGGATGTTGAAAAGGAATTGGCAAAAGAAAAAATCTGCTACCTGCCCCAAGATCAAATTGAAAGCAAGGAACAACTCATAAAATCCGGGGACATCATTGCATTGGCCACCTCCATAAAAGGGTTGGATGTGACCCATACCGGAATAGCCATCCATCAACCTGATGGACGATTGCATTTGTTGCATGCCTCCAGTAAAAATGGTGAAGTGGAAATCAGCGAACTGCCTCTTGCAGATTACCTTAAAAACATCAAAAGTAATATTGGCATTATTGTGGTCCGGCCAACACTATCATCTCTTTAGGCACCAAGTAATACCCCCTAGCAGATGCTGTCTGAACTCGGGTTCATCATAGGAAGTTTCGGTGTGGCCCAAGCCCGTGTAGAAAACCCTTCCTCCATCAAACTCATGGTACCATGCTATGGGATGATTCTTGCCATTGGTACCACCTTCATAACTGGATTCGTCCAAATTTAGGAGGACATGAACGTCTGGATTCAATTCTTTGTAATTGTACCATTCGTCAAAATGCATCCAAACATCACTCAGGTGTGCTGTGGATGGGTGGGTTTTGTCCACTACATCAATTTTCGCTTTTTGCTGTGCGGGGTGACTCACAAAATAACCGCCTACCATTTTACCATACCACGGCCAATCATATTCGGTATCTGCCGCCGCATGGATTCCCAAATAGGCGCCACCGTTTTTAATGTAGGACTCAAAGGCTTTTTGTTGGGCATCGTTCAAAACATCCAAGGTGGTGCTCAAAAAAACGACCAATTTGTAATTTTTCAGATTTTGGGAGGTAAAGTCTTCCCCACTTTCGGATTGCAGGGCAACGAACCTGTTCTGTCGGCCCAACTCCCGCAAGGTTTTTACGCCTTTTTCAATCGACTTATGACGGAAACCAGCTGTTTTGGTAAATACCAGGACCAGTTCCGGCATTTTTACATTTTGGTCCTCGGTTGATGGTTCATCTTGGGCAGTTAAGTTCAATGCCAAGCAGAAAGAAAACAATGTCAAGATTAGAGGTCGCATAGCTATCGTATTATACGTTTGAAGTTACATATTTTTTGGGTGTGGTACCGAACTTCTTTTTAAACGAGGCAATAAAATGGCTGGCAGTGCTGTATCCCACTTTCAAGCCTACTTCATTGACATTGTGCTTACCTGTTTCCAGCATTTTTCGGGCATATTCCATTTTATAATCGAACAAAAAACCATAAACGGAATCTCCATAGATCTGTTTGAAGCCTTCCTTTAGTTTTTTCAGGCTTAGCCCAACTTCTTCTGAAAGTTCTGCCAAAGTGGGGGGCTCTGCCATACGGGCAATCATGATTTCCTTGGCCATTTTTATGCGGCGCACATTGTCCTCATCCGCCAAATAGGGGCATTGTTCCAAATCCGCATCTTCCGTTTTGTTGAAATAAAGGGAAATCAATTCGAACACCTTGCCCTTCAGATACAATTTTTTAATGGATGGATGCAGGTTATAGTTCATCAACTGGCTCAGCACAACGGCGATGGCCGGCGATACCATTTCCTGGGAATAGTATTTCTTTTCTTTGTTGTCCTCACTTAAAAATGGAATGTAGTCCGCTTCATCCGAAAACAACGAGTGGAACTTGCGGATGGTCATGACCACGGAAACCAGCCATGAATTCGGGGAAACCACCAAATCAAGGGGCAGGTCTTTCTGGGTATTGTACAACAACAGGGAATTCTCCTCATTCACCTCCAAATAATAGCTCCCTTCATTGAAATTGAACCTTGATTTGCCCTTCAAGCAAAAATGAAATTGGATGTAAGAGCTGTCGATATCCCGTTCAATAACCTTCGGCTCCTTGGTATCGTTCTGGATTTTAAGAATAAAAATCCCATCTTCCACCCCTATTTCGTCATATGAACCTTTAG
Organism: Allomuricauda sp.; assembly: GCA_020434915.1. Classification (GTDB taxonomy): domain Bacteria; phylum Bacteroidota; class Bacteroidia; order Flavobacteriales; family Flavobacteriaceae; genus Flagellimonas. The sequence goes on from JAGQZL010000079.1 coordinate 9,066, forward strand.
CGATATTTTTCATGTTGTTTCTTTCCAAGAATTTGTTTTGACATTAATTTAGAATAACTCTAAATTGTGATTTTACTCATCAAATTTATCAATAAAATCAATGCATTGACAGTTTTATGCAAAAAATTGAGCTTAGATTCAACCCACTTTCAACCTATGGTTCCGCTAGCGTTATTTTATGACGTTCAACACTGTTAATTTTGTGTTGCGATTTTATCCTTTATGAGGAACTACCATATTTCAAAACATAATTCCTTCTACGCCGTTGGGTTGAGTTACAAGAAGGCAGATGCAGAGGTTAGAGGAAAGTTCAGTCTGGATGTTCCTGCCATTGACCACATTTTGGTCAAGGCGAAAGAAATTGGCGTTGATGGCCTTTTGGCCATTTCCACCTGCAACCGTACCGAACTGTATGGTTTTGCGCAACATCCCTACCAGCTAATCAAATTGCTTTGCGACCAGACCAACGGAACCGTGGAAGAATTCCAGGAAGTGGCCTATGTGTACAAAAACCATGATGCCATTTCGCACATGTTCAGGGTGGGCACCGGTCTGGACAGTCAGATATTGGGCGATTTTGAGATCATCAGCCAGATAAAGCAAGGCTTTTACCGTGCCAAAAAACAGGAAATGGCCAATCCGTTCTTGGAACGTTTGTGCAATGCGGTCATCCAGGCCAGCAAACGTATCAAGAATGAAACCGAACTATCATCCGGGGCTACCTCGGTGGCCTTTGCTTCGGTAAAATATATTCTGGACAATGTTCCTGACATTTCGGAAAAGAACATTCTATTGTTCGGAACAGGTAAAATTGGAAGGAACACCTGCGAAAACTTGGTAAAACATTCCAACAACTCGCACATTACCCTGATCAACAGGACCAGGGAAAAGGCGGAAGATATCGCCGGCAAATTTAAGCTGACCGTTAAGGATTATGGCGACCTCCAGACCGAAATCCGCAAAGCGGACATTTTGGTAGTGGCAACAGGGGCACAACTGCCCACCGTATCCAAAGCGTTGATCTACACTAAGAAACCCCTTTTGATTTTGGACCTTTCCGTACCTAAAAATGTTTCAGACGACGTATTGGAACTGGACAATGTTTCCTTGGTGCATTTGGATCAACTCTCGCAGATTACCGACGAAACTTTGGCCAAACGCAAAGAATATATCCCCAAGGCCGAGGCCATCATTGAAAAGGTGCGAAAAGATTTTCTGAAATGGTTGGAAACCCGAAAGTTTGCCCCGGTGATCAATGCCCTGAAAGAGAAACTCAATACCATGAAAGAAGAGGAAATCGACTTTCATTCCAAAAAACTGTCGGATTTTAACCAAGATCAGGCCGAGATGATCTCTGAACGGATCATCCAAAAAATCACCAAGCAATTCGCCAATCATTTGAAAAGTTCCGAAGTAGATACTGAGGACAGTCTGGAACTTATTCAAAAAGTCTTTCAGCTAGAACCCCACTCCAAATGAGCAAAATCATCCGAATTGGTACCCGCGATAGTGAATTGGCGCTATGGCAAGCCACTACCGTTCAACATAAATTGGAAGAACTAGGGTATGACACCACATTGGTGCCCACCAAATCCATGGGTGATCAGGTATTGGACAAACCCTTGTATGAATTGGGAGTTACGGGCATCTTTACCAAAACCTTGGATGTTGCCCTGTTGAAGGGACAAATAGATATTGCTGTGCATTCCATGAAGGACGTACCCACCCAATTGCCCAAAGGAATTGTACAGGCCGCCGTTTTGGAAAGGGCAATCACCCACGACATTCTAGTACATAAGGGAGCTTCTTTTTTGGAGTCTGACGGGCCCGCTACCATTGCAACTGGTAGTTTGCGAAGAAAAGCCCAGTGGTTGAACAAATACCCCAATCACAATGTGGTTGATCTTCGCGGAAACGTAAATACCCGGTTGCTCAAATTGATCGAGAATGATTGGCAAGGGGCCATCTTTGCCCAAGCTGGGTTACAACGGATTAAATTATTGCCCAAAGATGCCATTCAATTGGATTGGATGATTCCCGCACCTGCCCAAGGAGCTATGCTGGTGGTCGCCAAAGAGGAGGACGACTTTACCCGAGAGGCTATGGCCAAACTTAATGATTCCAATACCCAAACGGCCACAACCATAGAGCGTGAGTTTCTACGCACTCTGGAAGGTGGTTGTACGGCGCCCATTGGGGCGTTGGCCGAAATTAAAGACCAAATGGTTTA
>JAGQZL010000007.1 GCA_020434915.1 Allomuricauda sp.
CACATCTTCTTCCACTCCTTCACGGAATACATCAATCTCATAACCAGTCAATTGACCGGCCAATCGTATATTATGCCCCCCTCTACCAATTGCCTTGGAAACTTCCTCTGGCTTTAGGTATACTTGGGCAGTCTTTTTCTCTTCGTTCAACTTAACGGAAGACACCCTGGCCGGACTCAAGGCACGGGTTACCATCAATTGCGGGTTATTGGTCCAGTTGATCACATCGATGTTCTCATTGCCCAATTCACGTACAATTCCATGAATCCTAGACCCTTTCATACCCACACAGGCACCCACGGGATCAATACGGTCATCATAGGAATCTACCGCTACTTTTGCTTTTTCACCGGGGATACGTACCGCTTTTTTGATAGTGATCAAACCATCAAAAACCTCCGGAATTTCTTGGAAGAACAGTTGCTCCAAGAAAATCGGGGATGTTCTGGACATAATGATGGTAGGCTTGTTGCCCTTTAACTCCACACTTTCAATGATTCCACGAACGTTGTCCCCCTTTCGGAAGAAATCGGAAGGAATCTGTTTTTCCTTCGGAAGGATGATCTCGTTTCCTTCATCATCCAACAAAATAACCGCTTTGTGACGAATATGGTGCACCTCAGCCGTATAGATTTCACCTTCAAGATCCTTGAACTGTTTGTAAATGGTGGTGTTATCATGCTCATGGATCTTTGAGATCAGGTTTTGGCGCAATGCCAAGATAGCCCTTCTTCCAAGATCGATCAACTTCACTTCTTCGGAAACATCTTCCCCAACCTCAAAGTCAGGCTCAATTTTTCTAGCTTCCGTCAATGAAATTTCCTCATTGGGATCTTCCACTTCCCCATCTTCCACCACTACACGGTTTCTCCATATCTCCAAATCCCCCTTGTCCGGGTTGATGATGATATCAAAATTGTCGTCAGATCCAAATTTTTTCTTTAGGGCACTTCGGAACACTTCTTCCAAAATGGCCATAAGGGTCACCCTGTCTATAAACTTATCGTCCTTAAACTCCGAGAAGGATTCGATGAGCGCTAGGTTTTCCATTTTCTACTACGATTAAAATTTTAATATAACTTTTGCTTCTTGGATATCAGAAAAGGCGATTTCCTCCTTTTTCTGTACTGTTACTTTCCCCTTACCCACGGGTTTGGGCTCACGTGCCTTCCACTCCAAGGTAATGCTGTTTTCCGAGGCTTGGACCAGTGTTCCCTCCAATTCACCGGAAGTTGTCCTGACCTTTAATTTTCTGCCAACGTTCTTCATGTACTGGCGTGGCAATTTCAATGGCGAAGTTGCTCCCGCGGAGGTCACTTCCAAAGCGAAATCTTCTTCCTCACGATCCAAATTGTGTTCTATGGCCCTACTAACGTCCATACAATCCTGAAGGTTTACCCCTTGATCGCCATCCAACACCACTTTTATGGTGTTGTCGCCACCCACCGTAAAATCAATCAAAAACAAGGAAGGATGTTCTTCCAACGCCTTGTTCAACAACGATTCCACTTTCTCCTTCAACATAAGAAACCAGTAATAAAAGAGGGGACTCAAAGTCCCCTCATGAATACCTCTATATCCGTTCAGTGGTGCAAATATACGACAAATAATACAGTATCTGCAACCATAGGTCACACAAAAAATATTTTAACGCCTTCTTTTCAATTGTTTACGATGGTTTGGGACCTTCTAATGCTATCCGACCACAACCCCAACATAGTGCCAATCATGGCCAAAAGTTTGTCGGACCTAGCTCAAAACCCAATAAAATGAAGGCTTAACATAGGGATTCCTTCATTTCACAACAAATATTTTCAGCCTGTCCTGTCAACGCTAGCTTTGTAGTATATACAAAGTAGGCAATGGGCACAACCTCATTTTACGACCATTCAGGAAATTCTTGGATCAAGACCCGATTGGCACTCGGTGCCCTATTCTTTTTGGGAACTTTTTTCACATTTTCCCAAACCACCATTTGGAGTGAAAATTTCAATAGTTATTCCAATGGGACCGAAAATGGCACGGCAACTGGACCATCCTCCTCCAATTGGACCACCACGCTTACCGGTGATGTTTGGGTACAGGGCAGTCGTATTGAGGCCAACAATTTGAGCAGTGAGGGCCAATGGCAAACCAACCCCATCAACATCTACGGATATACCTCCGTCAGTTTCAGTTTGGATGTGGCCACCCAATCCAACACAAGTCAGTTTGAACAAGGACAGGATTATTTCATTGGCGAATACCGAATGGATGGCGGCTCATGGACCGAATTTGAAAATGCATCCGGAGACACCAGTCCCAATGACCCATTAAACTCTTCCTACACGGTAAGCCTTCCAACCACAGGCTCTACCCTCGAAATCAGAATACGGTTTTACAATACCGCAAACAATGAGTACTACTATATAGACAATATCTTGGTCCAAGGTACGCTTCCGCTCTGTTCAGGGGAAGTGGACTTTGAGTTTTATGACAGTGTCCCATCCGGCAACACGGTGGACAACATCCCCACTACCGGAGCTTTGGGAACTGGTGTTTACACCAGTTTTGACGTAGATGCCCTCCAAAATCAAGAAGACCCAGGGGATACGGATACCTTCAGCATCCGATACGATGGATATATCCAAATCAACACTGCAGGAAGCTATACATTTTATACCTCCTCGGATGATGGTTCCAAACTTTTTATAGACGGCACAGAAGTTGTTGCCAACGACGGCCTTCATGGTACCCAAGAAAGATCTGGAAACATAACCTTGACCACTGGATTGCATGACATCACCGTTCTGTTCTTTGAGAATGGCGGGGGCGAAACTTTAACGGTCCAATACCAAGGCCCATCCATTTCCAAACAGAATGTGCCCTTTTCCATTTTATATTCCAATTGTGGCTCCGGCTCCTCCGACCTTGATGGTGATGGAGTGGATGATACCACAGATTTGGATGATGACAATGATGGGATTTTGGACACGGATGAATGCGGGGGATCAGGTGGAAATTATGTCCAGACAGCTTCCAACCTCGCATATTTCACCAATCCCTCCAATGCAGAGGGAAATCCTGGAACCACTTATGCGGCAAATGCAGTTTATACCTATCAAGGGCAGTCCGAAATTTTACTGCAGTTTGACCAACCTGTCACGGTAGGAACATCCGTAAGTGTTTTTTTGGGTGCAGACCCAGCTGTTTCCAGCACCGATATGCAGATACAACGTTCTTCCGCCGCAGGTGGGAGTGATGGATGGTTGGCCGGTGCAAATGGCACCACTCCGGGATCTATCCGGGAGGTGACCTTCACCGTTAGCGGAAGTAGCTTGCAGTATATTAAAGTTATTGCGTGGCAATTGGGAGCGCGGGTCTATGGCGCCAGCTATGGTGCCTCCGTGGATTGCACCACCGTGGACACTGATGGGGATGGCATACCAAATTACCAAGACCTTGATAGTGACGGCGATGGTATTCCAGACAACGTGGAGGCACAAACATCAACCGGTTACACAGCTCCTTCGGGAAGTGATTCCGATAACGACGGATTGGACAATGCCTATGAAAGTAGCGGTATTGCCTATATTGATACAGACGGTGATGGCACTCCGGATTTTTTGGATACCGATAGTGATGACGATGGCACCAGTGATACTACCGAAGCTGCATTGACCTTATCTGGAAGTGATTCCGACAATGATGGATTGGACGATAACCTGGATACCACAACAGGCTATGATGATCCGGGAGGAGATATTGACGACCCAACATCCACCAGTGGCAGCACGTTGATGCTTCCCGATTCTGATGGGGATTTAGGTTCTGGCGGGGATTTGGATTTTAGGGACGACACAGTCAATGCCAATCAACCACCCAGCATTACAGCCACCGGAGATCAGGTTTTTTGTCCTGGAAATTCCATTGCAGTGGTTGAAAGTGTCTCCATAACCGATCCTGACAGCACCACGTTGGATGCCGTATTCATTCAGATCAGCTCAAACTACGATAATACAGGCGATCTTTTAAGTCTAACCGGAACGCATCCGAACATTACAGCCACGTGGAGTGCTTCCGAAGGAAGACTGATCTTGGACGGCCCCACTACCTTGGCCGAGTTCGAGGCGGCCATAAGTGCCGTTGTGTTTCAAACAACAGCCACAGTGAACTCTGGGGACACCAGAACATTTTCCGTCGTATTGAACGAAGCAAACTATTTGGCTTCCACCGGACACTACTATGAATATGTCCCTTCTTTGGGAATCACATGGACCTCTGCTAGGGATGCAGCGGCCTTACGAACTTTTTATGGTCTCCAGGGATATCTGGCTACCATTTCCATTCAGGATGAGTCCGATCTTTTGGGATCTCAAGCCCCAGGTGCCGGTTGGATCGGTGCCAGTGATGCGGCTTTGGAAGGAGATTGGTACTGGGTAACGGGTCCTGAAGCAGGCACTCTTTTTTGGAGAGGGAATGCATCGGGAACAGCATTTGCCTACGAATTCTGGAATGGAGGGGAACCCAACAATTCCGGAAACGAAGATTATGCCCACATTACAGCTCCCGGTGTGGGATTACCCGGATCTTGGAACGATCTTTCCAATACCGGGGCATCCAGTGGAGCCTACCAACCTCAAGGATATTTGGTGGAATATGGGGGGATGCCCGGGGACCCAGCGGCACCTAATCTAGCAGCGACCACAACCATCACGGTAGACCCAACACCACCCACAGCTAGCACTCCAGCGCCATTGACCGTTTATTGTTCAGCGGATGTTCCAGCAGCCGATGTTACTGTCATTACAGACGAAGCGGATAATTGCGATCCAAGTCCCACGGTAACTTTTATCGGTGATGTGAGTGATGGGGGAACCAATCCTGAAATCATTACAAGAACTTATAGGGTAACCGATGCTTCCGGCAACACTTTGGATGTAGAACAGACCATAACCGTTTCCCCCTTCAGCATCACTACCCAGCCAACAGACCAGAATGTCATCGTAGACAACAATGGCAATTTTTCCGTCGTTGGAAGTGGAACGGACACCTATCAATGGGAAGTGAGCACCGATGGTGGCAGCAACTTTGTTCCTCTGGCCGATGGGGCCGATTACAGTGGAACCTCCACCGCTAACTTAACCGTGAACAGTCCAGATTTGGATAAAAATGGCTATATCTTCCGGGTTTTGGTATCCAATTCCACAGCGAGCTGCACCGCCTTAACGTCCAGTGAAGCCACTTTGACCCTAAAAGTCGGGACCGTAATCACCAATAGAAAAATAACCTATCGGGTAAATAAGAACTAACAAAAAAGGGAGGCATTTTTCCTCCCTTTTTTTGTTTCTTACTTTTTCTCAAAAACCCCAACCGTTTGATTCTCGAACAACGCCTTGATCTCAGTCAGGATTTCTGGGTCATCTATGGTAGAAGGCACATTGAATTCCTTTCCATCCGCTATGGCCCTGATTATCTTGCGAAGGATTTTACCGGAACGGGTCTTAGGCAATCGCTCCGCCACCAATACTTTTTTGAGGGATGCCACAGGGCCAATGTCCTTTCGTACATCAGCCACAACCTCTGACTGCAATTGGAAATGTTCAATCTCCGAGCCAGCCTTTAGAACAGCCAAGGCAAGTGGTATCTGGCCTTTTAGGTCATCTTCAATTCCTACTACGCAGCATTCCGCCACATCAGGATGCTTGGCCACCACTTCCTCCATCTCCGCAGTGGACAATCGGTGTCCCGCCACATTGATGATATCATCCACACGTCCTGTGATGAACACATACCCTTCCTCATCAATATAGCCACCATCCCCTGAAAAATAATAACCCTCAAAGCGTTCCAAATATCCTTTTACAAAGCGTTCGGTATCACCCCAAAGATTGGGCAAGGTACCAGGCGGGAGCGGCAGTTTTACCGCCACATACCCTTCCTCTCCCCTGTCAGCTTGGGTACCGTCCTCACGTAGAATCTGTACTTCATACCCACAAACAGGTTTTGTGGCAGAACCTGGTTTAATGTCAAAATGGGATTCAAAACCCATCATATTGGCCACAATGGGCCATCCGGTTTCCGTTTGCCACCAATGGTCAATGACGGGCACTTTCAATTTTTCACCAGCCCACTCAAGGGTACTCACATCACAACGCTCCCCGGCCAGGAACAGGTAACGCAATCCGGTCATATCAAACTGCTTGATAAATTCCCCATTTGGATCTTCCTTTTTAATGGCTCGTATGGCCGTTGGAGCGGTGAACATGACCTTCACCTCATGGTCACTGATCACACGCCAGAAAGTGGAGGCATCCGGGGTCCGTACCGGTTTTCCTTCAAAAAGGACCGTGGTACAACCGTAGATCAAAGGGGCATACACAATATAGCTGTGCCCTACCACCCAACCTACATCACTGGCTGCCCAAAACACTTCCCTTGGATTGACACCGTAAATATATTTCATACTGTAGTGCATGGCCACTGCATGACCACCATTATCACGAATGATTCCCTTGGGCTTTCCTGTGGTGCCGGAGGTATATAATATGTATAAAGGATCAGTGGCATCCACGGCGGTCCATCGAACAGGGTCGGCAATCTTCATTAGAGTGGCATAATCAATGTCGTTTTCACCATCAGGACGGGCTGCTCCCAATCTTCTGTTGTAGACAATCACATGCTCTGGGGAATGGTCTGCCATTTTAATGGCTTCATCCACCATAGGTTTGTAGGGTATGATTCGATCCACCTCGATACCCGAAGTGGCGGTGATGATCAATTTGGGTTTGGCATCATCTATACGGATGGCCAGTTCATGGGGTGCAAAACCACCAAAAACCACGGAATGTACCGCCCCCAATCTGGCACAGGCCAACATGGAAACCACGGCTTGGGGAATCATGGGCATATACACGATCACCGTATCACCCTTTTCCACACCGAGGCGCTGCATTCCACCGGCCAAACGACTCACCAAATCCCTGAGTTCCAAATAGGTGTATTTCTCAATCGTTTGCGTAACCGGAGAATCGTAAATAAGGGCAATATCATCTCCCCGCCCATTTTCAATATGAACGTCCAATGCCAGATAGGACGTGTTCAGTTTACCTCCCTTGAACCAACGGTAGAATCCGTTTTCGTCCTTGGTAATAGCTCGTTGTGGTTTTTGAAACCAATTGATCTGCGAAGCTTGATCCATCCAGAAATTTTCCGGATCTTTAATGGATCTTTTGAACTCCTGTTCATAAATGATCTGCGCCATCGTTCGTGTAGTTTGTTTAATTAGTCTTGTGCATTTGGATTACCGGAATTCAGAACTATTTGATTTCAAAGTAGTTCGAAAGGCAACCACCAGCCTAAAGTACTGATTAATCCCCTGCAAGAAGATGATTATTTCGCTAAATTGGTATATCTTCAAATAGGTCTTTCCAAACGATACCTCACAAAACTTTCTCCATGCATTTCTAGATTTCCCTCTGCTTTAAAACCCAATCTATCCAAGGCCTTTACCCTTGTCCGGGTCAAGGGCAGCAAAATGGTCACCGATTGCATTCCCATTTCCCCAAAGGCCCTGTCAATGATTTCCCCATAGATTTTTTTCCCAAAGCCCCAGTAATCAGGATGAAGCACCATGGCCAAGTCTGCCTCCCCATTTTCAGGTTGGAGTCCACCCCAACCTGCAAAGGAACCGTTGATCACGAAGGCCCATGGCCCATAACCAAACTCCGACCACAAACGCTCTTTGGCAGCAAGGAACTTTCCGCACTCCCCTTCCCCAAAGTATCCTTTTAATAATGGCATTTGCCTTCTAACCAAATCAAGGTTCATCAAGTTGATGATTTCTTGTTTTGGGACATCCGTAAGTCTCTTGAGTTCCAAATTCATCACTACAGGTTTAAGCAATATTTGCCCCTTTGGTCAGCAATAATTAAAATGCATTACAAATTCCCATTACCTTTAGGCCATGGCGATGATCAAAAAACCAAAGATTAGGTACTACATCAAACGCATACTTCCCTTTGGATGCATCTGGCTCGTGTTGAGTTGGTTTATTTTGCTAATCGAATCGATGGCCACGGGATACCAAAACAACAGACCGGATACGGACATCACCGTTGACTGGATTGTTTTCCTCTTTGCTTCTTTTGCTGTATTTGTGGTAGGTCTGGCAATGGGCACGGTAGAAGTGCTTTGGTTGGGCAAACTTTTCAAATCCAAAGGATTTGGGCAAAAGATCTTGTACAAAATGGGATTCTATTTGCTGTTCATGCTGGTAATCAATATGATTACATTCCCATTGGCGGCAAGTATAGAGCTGGGAAAATCAATTTTTGACCCGGAGGTCATGCACAAATTTTCCAACTACCTAACCAGCATCACCTTTTTAAGCACCATGGTCTCTCTGGCCTTTAGCATCTTCGTTTCCTTGTTGTATTCAGGTATCAGTGAGCATTTGGGACATGATGTACTCTTGAATTTCTTTTCGGGAAAATACCATTCGCCCATCGAGGAATCGCGGATTTTTATGTTTGTGGACATGAAATCTTCCACCTCATTGGCAGAAAAGCTGGGACATCAACGCTATTTTCAATTTCTACGTGCCTACTATAACCAATTGTCAGACTCTATCATCCAATTTCGGGGAGAGGTCTATCAATACATCGGTGATGAAATCGTAATTACCTGGAAACAAAAGGAAGGTTTGCAAGATCAGAACTGTATTCATTGCTTTTTCTCCATGAAGGAAAGTCTGGAAAAAAAGTCCGGTGCTTTTGAGGAAAAATTTGGGGTAGTCCCATCTTTTAGGGTGGGCATGCATTTGGGCAATGTGACCACTGGGGAAATTGGTGCCTTGAAAAAGGAAATCTTTTTTACCGGCGACGTGCTCAACGTTACGGCCCGCATCCAAAAATTGTGCAAAAAGTTCGATCGTGAACTTTTGATTTCAGGACAGTTGCACCAGGCATTGAGCGGTTCCATTTCATTTGAACCCTTGGGCACAATGGAGGTGGAAGGCAGAAAGGAACACGTACCTATATACGCTCCTTTGCTGGCCAAGTAATTTTAGCAGATCGCTCCAATACCACCTCCGAATCCTTTCTGTTTTAAGAAATTTTTCCCAACATGTAGCGCCATGACAAACCCGTTTTTTACATTCGCAACAATAATTTTGTGTTGCTATGATGGTTTGGGTCATTTTTCTATTGGGCATACTTGTTTTTTTGGCCTTGGACCTTGGGGTGTTCAACAAGACCGCCCATATCATCAGTGTTAAGGAAGCTTCCATTTGGACCACCGTTTGGGTAACACTATCCTTCCTGTTTTCTTTGGTAATCTATTGGCTGTATAGTACCAACCGTATTGAAAATCCCGATAATCTGAGCCCGATGCTGGCCAGCGTAAAGTATCTAACGGGGTACCTTATCGAGTTATCGCTCAGCATTGACAATATCTTTGTGATCGCCGTAATTTTTGGGGCATTCAAAATTCCTCAGAAATATCAACACAGGGTTCTCTTTTGGGGCATATTGGGTGCCATCCTGTTTCGGGCTCTCATGATATTCTTCGGGGTGGCCCTTATCAAGAAATTCAGTTTTACCACGTATGTATTTGGGGCATTCTTGATTTTCACTGCGCTACGCATGTTGCTCTCCAAGGAAAAACCGTTTAACCCGAAAAAATCTTTTATTTACCGGAATTTGCGAAAAGTTATGCCCATTACATCCCATATGCAGGGCCAACAGTTTTTTATCAAATTACGCCACATTACAGCGGCCACGCCACTTTTTATCGCATTGGTGGTCATTGAGTTTACAGACATCCTTTTTGCCTTGGACAGTGTACCGGCCATCTTGGCAATTACCTCCGACCCCTTTCTGGTGTTCAGCTCCAATATCTTTGCCATTTTGGGGCTGCGATCTATGTATTTTTTCTTGGCAAACATGCTGGATCGATTCCATCATTTAAAATATAGTCTGGTAGCCATACTCAGCTTTGTGGGTATAAAACTTATTTTAGCCCATCATTACAGCTTTCCGGAATGGCTTTCGCTAGGGTTCATTGGATTGGCTTTGGCCATTGGAATCCTAAGCTCGTTTTTGGATAAACGCACCAATGATTGAGGGTTTGCAATCTCTTATTTCGTTTTGACCTTTCCCTTGACCGAAGGTTGTTTTTGGGAATTTAAAGGTGTATTTTACAGCAAAGTAAACTACTTGGCTATTGGTCAAGTATAACCAACCAATATAATGAAAACACTTTCTCGTTTCCTTTTCGCCTTGATTTTATTGATAACTGCCTGTAAAAAACAGGGAAACCCAGATGCAATTCAGTTGGACGGCCTTACCGACACGGTGGAAGTGATTCGGGACGAGGTAGGCATCAACCACATTTATGCAAACAACCAACACGACCTGTTTTTTGCCCAAGGCTATTATGCAGCCAAGGACCGTTTGTTTCAATTTGAGATTTGGCGAAGACAGGCCACTGGAACTGTGTCTGAAATTTTGGGGGAACGGGAACTGAAACGTGATATCGGGACACGCTTGTTCAAATTTAGGGGTGATATGGACACCGAGATGCAACACTACCATCCTGATGGCATTGAAATCATAACCGCCTATACCGATGGGGTCAATGCCTATATTGAGGAAGTCCTGCAAAATCCAGAATTGTTACCTGTCACTTTCAAGGCTTTGGGCATTTTACCACAGAAATGGACCCCCGAAGTAGTCATTTCACGTCATCAAGGGTTATTGGGCAACATCACTGATGAATTGGAAATAGGCAGGGCAGTTGCTAAATTGGGAACTGAAAAAACGAGGGAGTATTATTGGTTTCATCCCAAGGAACCCAATATAGATCTAGACCCAGCCATCAACCCCACGCTTTTGTCCAACGACATCTTGGAATTGTACGAGGCGTATCGAAAACCAGTGAAATTTGAACCCGAAGATATCCTTCCCGACTATCGCATTGAAACAGGCTTGGCATTACACGCTCCTGTTAACAATGAGGATACATCTGAAGCAGACAAATCTTGGATTGGCAGCAACAATTGGGTGACCAGTCCGTCCTTGTCAACCAACGGACATGCCTATATGGCCAATGATCCCCATAGGACTTTAGCAGTGCCCTCCCTACGGTATTGGGTCCACCTTTCGGCTCCCGGCTGGGACGTAATCGGTGGTGGCGAACCAGAAATTCCTGGTATTTCCATTGGCCACAACCCATATGGTGCTTGGGGGTTGACAGTCTACAGCACGGACGGTGAGGATTTGATGGTCTATGAACTTAATCCGGAAAACCTCAACCAATACAAATACCAAGATAACTGGGAGGACATGAAAGTGATTACCGAGTCAATCCCCGTAAAGAATAGTGCCGATGCCAAAGTAGATTTAAAATATACCCAACACGGTCCAGTGACTTATATTGATTCCACCAATCATGTGGCCTATGCCGTGCGATGTGCGTGGATGGAGCCAGGAAGCTCTCCTTACTTGGCATCCTTGCGAATGAACCAGGCCAAAAGTTGGGAAGAGTTTCGGGATGCTTGTAACTATAGCAACATTCCGGGCGAAAATATGATTTGGGCGGACAAAGAAGGAAACATCGGTTGGCAAGCGGTGGGCATTGCGCCTATCCGAAGAAATTTTAGTGGATTGGTGCCTGTTCCCGGGGACGGAAGGTACGAGTGGGACGGTTACCTCCCCATCAAACAAAAACCGCATGTTTACAATCCTGACAATGGCTTTATTTCTACGGCCAACCAGAACGTGACCCCAGAGAACTATACAGAATGGGACGCCATTGGTTATATGTGGAGTGATCCTTTCCGTGGGAATCGATTGAAAGAAGTATTGGGCTCGGGCGAGAAACTGACCATGGATGATATGAAGGCCCTTCAAAATGATTATTTATCACTCCCCGCTCGCTCGCTTGTACCACTTTTAAAGGAACAGACTTTTACGGAGGAGTCAGTCAAAAAAGCACAGCAATTTCTATCGGATTGGGATTTTGTGTTGGACAAAAATTCCACTGAAGCTGCCATTTATGTTTCGTGGGAAAGGGAATTGCTGAACAGTTATTTTAAGTACTTCCAGGATCCAGCAGCTGAAGAAGTCATCGATTACATTCAAATGAGCAGGCTGATGCAATGGTTGCTAAACCCTGAAGCAAAGTTTGGCACCAATGCCGTGGCAAAGAGAGATCGTTTTTTAAGGGAAACCTTTGCTACAGCCGTGACTGGACTTGCGGATAAATTCGGGGATCAAATGGAAACTTGGAAATATGGAGGTCCCGATTTCAAACATGTCCAATACATTCATCCGTTGGGCACTGTGGTCAATGCAGAATTGCAAGCCAAACTGAATACCACAAAAATGCCCAGAAGTGGCAACCAATACACCCCTGGGGTGACTGGAAGTCGTGATAACCAAACCTCCGGCGCCACATTCCGGATCATTGTGGATGTAAACGATTGGGACAAATCCGTAGGCACCAATGCCCCGGGACAGTCCGGAGACCCTGAAAGTCCTTTTTACAGCAACCTTTTTGAAAGCTGGGCAAACGACCAATATTTCCCTGTGTACTATTCCCGTACAAAGATTACTTCAACCGCTGTTACCAAAGATGTATTGGTCCCATCAAACTAAACAGGTTTTTTGCTGCTTAACAAATGAAAGAAATTGAGAACAAAAAGGATGTGGCCCACTTGGTGCATACCTTTTATGATAAAGTCAGAAAAGACGAGGTTTTAGGCCCAATTTTCAATGGCATAATACACGATTGGGATGCCCATTTGGGCACACTCACCGATTTCTGGGAAACCCAACTGTTCCTCAAACGGACTTATGAAGGCAATCCGATTCTGGCCCATCAAAAAATGGACGATGAAATGAACGGAACCATCACCCCGGAACATTTTGGCAGGTGGATGAACCTTTGGTTTGAAACCTTAGACCAACTCTTCACGGGAGAAAGGGCTTGGATTGCCAAAAATCGGGCGCAGAAAATGTCGACCATGTTCTACATCAAAATTTTTGAGCACCGTCAAGGCCAGAAATCTTGAGCGGGCATTCTTTTGCACTAACCTTTCAACACCCTATCGGAAATAAAAGGCTGATGGTTTTTGCGGGTTCCCGTTGCCTTATACAATGCATTGGCCAGCGCCCCAAAAACAGGTGGAAAAGGTGGTTCTCCCAATCCAGTAGGGTCAATTTCATTTTGCACAAAATGCACCTCGATGTTCTTGGGTGCCTCACTGTTCCGAATCATGCGGTATCGATCAAAGTTTTGTTGTTGCGGGGCCCCATCCTTAAATGAAAGTGTCCCGTACATGGCATTTCCAATTCCGTCCACAATACCTCCTTCGGCCATATTCGAGGCTGCATCCGGATTGACAACGATACCACAATCCAACGCACAATAGGCATTCTGTACCCGTGGATTTCCATTTTCCATGGCCACATCCACCACATGCGCCGCATAGGTATTATGACAGAAATATGCTGCCACGCCACGATGCACTCCTTGTTTTTCCTCTCCCCAATTGGACTTCTCCTTGACCAATTCCAAAACTCCTGCCAGTCGGTCCGCCTCGTAATCATTATTCTCACCCACAGGATTGGTTTTCGCTCTTCCCAATAGTTCCAATCTGAAATCTACGGGGTCTTTACCAGCCACCTCAGCTACTTCATCCAAAAATGATTGCTCTACCCCTGCCATAAAATTGGACCTTGGGGCCCTGAAAGCTCCAATAGTAATGTTTGAATTGATTTCCCATTGTTCCGCCATATAATTTTCAACGGCCCCAGCAGGAAACCGATCGGCAAACAAGGGCGTTTCAGGAACTCCACCTGCCTTTACATGAAAAGCAACCAAATTGTTATTTTCATCTAATCCGGCCCTGTAGGTCGCATGGTAGGAAGGTCTGTAAATCCCAAAGGTCATATCATCCTCACGGGTGTACATCAATTTTACCGGTGACTTCACTTGTTTTGAAATCAGAGCGGCCTCCACAGCGTAGTGTGCATAGGCGCGCCTACCAAAACCACCTCCCATCCGGGTCATTTCAATTTCTATTTTCTCAATGGGCAGACCTAATCGTGCAGCCAATGTTCCTTCAATAATTGCGGGTGCCTGAAGTGGCCCAGCCAATTTAGCACCATCATCGGTTACATGGGCAAAGAAATTCATAGGTTCCATACAGTTATGGGCCAAGAACGGACAAGTGTAGCTTCGTTCAATCACCTTGACTGCATTCTTAAAAGCTTCTTCGGGGTTGCCATCTTTTCGAACGACTTTTCCAGGCTTAGAGGCAAGTTCCTCCATTTGGGCATAATGATTGTCAGTGGTTTCCAACCCACTGGGAACAATGGCTTCCATTTTGGTCCCGAACCTGTCCAAGGTAAATTTATATTCATCGATAGGTTCCCATTCCACCGAAAGTGTTTTTTTGGCGTTCATGACTTCCCAAGTACTTTTCCCAACAATGACCACCAACTCGGTAAAGGCATTGGTATCGAAATAGTTTCTTTCGTAATCGTCCTCCAAGGTTTTAATGGAAAAGACATCTACGATTCCAGGCATGGTCTTGACCTGATTTGCATCAAAGGATTTCAACTTAAGCCCGAAGGCAGGTGGATGGGTAGCCATGGCCACCAAAGTGCCTTCATGTTGGTAATCCACCCCAAAAAGAGGTTTTCCGGTCACGATTTTCTTCCCTTCCACATTTTTTCTGGAGGTACTGATGATCTTAAAATCCCTGGGAGACTTCAAGGTTACTTCTTCCGGTACTGGAATTTGGGTAGCAGCAGCGGCTATTTCACCATACCCCATGGTTTGTCCACTCCCAGCATGGGTCAATACACCATCCGCAGTGGTAATCTCTATAACTGGCACATTCCATTGTTTTGCGGCAGCCTCCTTCAACATTTGTTTGGCCGATGCACCCACGGTGCGAAGCCCTTCCCATCGTCTGCGGATACCTTGGCTGCCTCCAGTAAATTGATTTCCATACAACTCGGCATTAAAAGGGGCCTGTTCCACCATTACATTGTTCCAATCGACATCCAATTCCTCAGCTACGATCATGGGCATGGACGTCATGACCCCTTGACCAAATTCCGGATTTGGGCATAGAATGGTAACAACTCCGTTGTCCCCTATTTTTAAATAGGAATTGATTTCGAACCACTCCTTCGGCATTTGGAATACCTGCTCTGCGGTTACCTGTTTGGGTCGACAGGAATTGAGCCAGCTGAACCCAAGAATCAGTCCGCCCCCGGCAAGGCCGGTATTTCTTAGGAAAGCCCTCCTTCCAATACTATTGTTCATTTGGTCCATGATTTCTTCCTTTACTGGTTATGGTTAGGCTAATTTTTCCGAAGCGGCCAATTTTACCGCTTTCTTGATACGCAAATAGGTTCCACACCTACAGATATTTCCGTTCATGGCCATTTCAATTTCCTCGTCGGTCGGATTTGGATTTTTTTCCAATAAGGCCGATGCCGTCATAATTTGTCCGGCTTGGCAATAGCCACACTGGGGCACATCCACTTCCAACCACGCTTTTTGTACCGGGTGATCTCCATTTTCAGACAATCCTTCAATAGTGGTAATCTCAGAATTACCCACCATGGAAACAGTGAGCATACAGGATCGGGTGGCCGTGCCATCCAAATGAACAGTGCAAGCACCACATTGGGCAATCCCACATCCATATTTGGTTCCGACCAGGTTCAAGTGGTCTCGAAGGACCCAAAGAATCGGGGTGGACGGGTCTACATCCACCTGACTTGTTTTTCCGTTGATTTTTAAATCAAATAGCGCCATAGTTTTAAATCTTGTTGTTAAATTATTGATATTGATTCAATAACAGGTTACAAGAATCAAACAGATTCGCAGATTTAACTTTTATTTTGAATTGAGGACCCAAGAAAGGGAAGAAATAAAAAAACCTGATGACATAGGACCACACTTTTTTTATTGACAAACGTGGATAAAAGTCATGTTTTTTTCGAATCTGCACCTGTATTTTTAACGTTATGAACTGAAAAAACAAATAACAATCATGAAAGTATACGATGACAAGCATATCAAAAATGTGGTATTTGTAGGTGCCCATGGAAGTGGCAAAACCACCCTCGCTGAAACAATGCTGTTCGAGGCGGGCCTGATCAACCGCCGAGGAACCGTAGAGAACAAGAATACCGTATCCGATCACCATGATATAGAACACGAACGTGGGACTTCAGTCCTTGCCACCCCACTGCATACCGAGTGGCGCAACTACAAGATCAACATTATCGACACCCCCGGACTTGACGATTTTATCGGGGAAATCCTTTCTTCCATTCGCGTGGCGGATTCCATCGTAACCGTGATCAATGCCCGGTATGGTGTGGAGATTGGCACAGAGATTATTTGGAACTATATTGACCGCTACAACAAACCCACACTCTTCGTCATCAACCAAATCGATCACCCCAATGCGAATTTCGATGATAGTTTTAAAGGTATCCGTTCCCTTGTGGGATCCAATGCTGTAAAAATCCAATATCCCTTGGTTATCGATGGCGCGCAGTGTATCGTGGACGTACTCAAAATGAAGCTTTACAAATTTGGTCCCGACGGCGGGAAACCAGAAAAATTGCCCATCCCCGAGAACCAAAAAGAACTGGCAAACCAATTGCACAACGAACTGGTCGAAAAGGCCGCCGAAAACGACATGGAACTATTGGAACTCTTTGTGGAGAAGGGAACATTGAGCGAAGAAGAATTGCGCCAAGGCATTAAACTTGGCATGCTCAATCATGAACTCTTTCCCGTTTTCTGCGTTTCGGCCCTTCAGGATATGGGCAGCGGCAGACTCATGGGCTTTATCGATAATGTAGCCCCGGCTGCGGCCGACCTGAAACCAGAGCAGAGCGTAGAGGGTAAAGCCGTTAAGCCATTGCCCACGGAACCTACAGTGCTTTTCGTATTTAAGACAGAATTTTTGCCAAATGTGGGCCAGATTACGTTTTTTAAAGTAAAATCCGGGGAACTCAAGGCAAACGACAAGCTGGTCAATGCCCGGAACGGTGAAACGGAGACATTGAATCAATTGTTTATCATGGACGGTAAGGAGCGCTTACCTGTTTCAAAATTGAGTGCAGGTGATATCGGCGCCTCCCTCAAACTAAAATATACCGAAACCAATGATACGTTACACCCCGAAGGGCATCCGGTAACCATCAAGCCCATTCAATATCCCGAGGCACGTGTGCAGAAGGCGGTGGCCGCTGTTGAGAAGCGTGATGAGGAAAAAATGATGGAGGCCCTTAAAAAAATACACAGCGAAGATCCCACGGTCGTTGTTTCCTATTCCAATGAACTAAAACAGCAGATCTTGGCCTGTCAAGGCGAGTTGCAACTATCCGTTATCAAATGGAATTTGGAAAACGGGTATGGGGTCAAGGCCGATTTTTTGCGGCCCCGTATTGCATACCGTGAAACCATAACCAGACCTGCTACGGCCAGCTATCGCCATAAGAAACAATCGGGCGGTGCTGGTCAGTTTGCGCAGGTACATATGAAGATTGAACCCTGGTACCAGGATATGGCCGAGCCCGAGGGCTTCACTATTCGCGGCAAAGAGGAGGTAGAACTGCCCTGGGGCGGTACATTGGTCTTTTATAACTGTATTGTTGGTGGTGTTATCGATCTGCGGTTTTTACCTTCTATAAAAAAGGGAATTTTGGAAGTGATGGAATCCGGACCTTTGACCGAGTCCTATATCCGTGACGTTCGGGTCATGGTCTACGATGGCAAGATGCACCCGGTCGATTCCAATGACATTGCTTTCAAGATTGCGGGAGCCCACGCTTTTAAGGCCGCCTTTTTGAATGCCAGGCCCAAATTGCTAGAACCCATCCGTAACCTGAACGTAAAAGTTCCCGAAGATGCCGTTGGGCAGGTCATGACCGACCTGCAATCGCGTAGGGCGGTTATTTTGGGAATTGAAAGTGCCAATCAGTATCAGATGCTCCGGTGTACCGTTCCTGAAGCGGAACTTTACGGGTATTCTACCGAGCTAAGGTCGCTTACCCAAGGGAAAGCCACATTCCATGCTACCTTTTCGGCATTTGAGCCAGTCCCTGGAAACATTCAGGAAAAAATCGTAAAGGAAAAAGGTCAACCTGTGGATGCATGATTTGGATGTAGTCCCAAAATAGGGTGTCGGACGCCACGGAAGGCCCTTCTCGGTCGGGAAGAAAACCAAGAGGCCGATACCCTGTTTTTTTGAGACTTCTTGGTCTTTTGCGCTAGCAGGCTGGGGCTTTTCGGCTATGCCGGATATGGGCAAGCATTAGAAGCGACTGCATGAAAAAGTTTATCGCTTATTTGAACTTTAATAAAGTTTGGAAATATTTTCCCAATCTGCGTTGAAAATGATAATTAACAAAACAATCATTAGCACTGGTATTGCAAATAGTGCTATGTTGTCATTTAGTTTTGTATAGGTGCTTGTTCCAAAATCCTTTTTTGCCCTAAGAGTTATTATAAACCTTACAGTCAATATAAGTAAAGTGATAATTAAAAAGGGGATTGATTCAGAGGGCCAATCACATAAAATAGCAGTCATCGTTTATTTGATTTTATAACTGTTTGCGTCAGACAAGTTACAGACTGTCAAGATAATTAATGCAAATCGAAATGACCATTGGCTTTTGTTGACTACCTATTTACTTACCAATACTTTTAATTGCATTTTCAGCCACCCAAAGTATAATTTCACCGTGTTTGTCTGATTTATTTATTATGTCTTTTATGGCTGGGAGAGCTTTGGTGTTACCTTTTTCAGAAAGGGCCCGAATAACCATTTCTAGTTCATTGCCTGAAAGCTTTGGGAGATATTTTATTAGAATGTCAATATATGGTCTTGATGATAACTTTGTATTAACAAGAGAGTCAACTGGTCCACCAATTTCTTCCATGAATTTAAAATCTGGCACACCAACTTGCCTGAGTTCATTATTTAGCTTTTTATAAGAATCCACACTTGACCTATATATTTTACTAATAGTTTTAATCGTTTATTTGAACTTATTTAGGTTGTAAAAAGAAAATTAACCAGAATAATGCCCAAATCAAACCCAATGAATTAATAACTGTCAAAAAGTTGCTTTTTTGACTATCCTTGACATTTATAATAGCTGGAATCAATAATAAGTTTATCGATAGAGTTATAGGCAATATCATTATTCCAAAGCCCATAGGCCCTCCTTTATCCATTATGATGACCAATGTGCACCACAAGAAATAAAGATTGATTATAATAATAAGTATAGAAAGCGATTTCCTAAAGGTTTTTTGCATTTCAAAATTCTGGGAGGTTCATCGTTTATTTGAACTTTATCTGCTGAATTTCATTTGGAAAGCAGTTTTTTTCCTTTTGTAATCCAGATTATGGGACCAATAATTCCAATCATCGAAATCAAAATCCAAGTAGTTTTATCTCCTTTAAATTCTTTTGTTAAGATCAGATAGATTGCTCTGAATGTTGTTATCACTGACAAAAAGGCTATAATGATGAATGTTAGAATTAAAATTGGATGCATTTCATTGTTTAATGTATTTCAACTTGTTTATATGGATATAAAAGGGTAGTCGTTTATTTGAACTTTAATAAATCTAGGAATTTTCCAATTATAAAAATTGGGGTTTCGGTGAAATGATCGAAAAACAGCCAATCAGTCCTTAGAAACCGGACTTCAACATAGGGGTAACAAAGGTCTAAATGGTTAACCAATTAAGTGTGCCGAAAAAATAAACTCCTTAGAATTAGCAGGCTCTTTATACTTAAAAAGTTCGATTATACGATCAATTGATATAACCAAATCAAAAGGAATTAAAAAACCCCTCAAAACAAAGTCTTGAGGGGTTTCCGTTGGCCTACTAGGACTCGAACCTAGAATGACTGAACCAAAATCAGTAGTGTTGCCAATTACACCATAGGCCAGTACCATAAAAGCGAATCATGATTCAGCTTTTGAGCGTGCAAATTTATAACAAACTTTGGTTTCAACAAATATTTTGACAAGAATACATACTATTTTTCTTCACTCCCATGTTAAAGCTTTTGCAAAAACCGCCGCCCTTCTGTGCTAGATTTACTAAATTCGCCCCAACTCGGTTAACAACCATCTCTATGTTTGCAAAAGACTTCAAAAAATGGGATACCATCCTTGGGTGGGTTTCCTTCGCAATCGCTTTTTCCGTTTATGCCCTTACCGTTGAACCCACAGGAAGTTTTTGGGATGCCGGAGAGTATATTTCTACTGCGGCAAAACTACAGGTAGGACACCCCCCGGGAGCGCCTTTGCTCCAAATGATAGGGGCCTTTTTTTCCATATTTGCCTTTGGTGATGAAACCAAGATAGCCCTCATGGTAAATGCCGTCTCCATCGTATCCAGTGCATTCGCCGTGCTTTTTACTTTTTGGACCATCACCAATTTGGTTCGAAAAATGGTTTCCAACAAGAAGCCATTGAGCAACAGCAAGGCCATTGCTGTTTTGGGCAGTGGACTGGTGGGTGCCCTTGCCTTTACCTTTTCAGACAGTTTTTGGTTCAACGCCGTGGAAACAGAGGTGTATGCCATGGCTAGTTTAATTATGGCACTTTTGCTTTGGATGGGCCTTAAATGGGTAGATGAGTCAGAGGAACCAAGGGGCAACCGTTGGCTTTTGCTCATCAGTTTTGTAGTGGGTCTTACCTTTGGTATCCAGTTTATGGGCTTTTTGGCCATTCCTTCCATTGGACTGCTCTATTACTTTAAAAAATACAAGACTACCACGGTCAAGAACTTCCTGTTGGCAAACCTAGCCGTTGTGGCCGTTCTTATCTTGGTATACAAATTTTCGCTCACCTATGTTTTGAAGCTTTTTGGATGGAGCGAAGTATTCTTTATCAATGAAATAGGATTGCCGTTCAACTCGGGGACCATCATCATGGGACTTATTTTTGTGGCCGCTTTCTATTTTGGACTCAGTTACACCAAAAAACACAAATTTTATACGGGCAACTTGATCATCATGTGCCTTATGTTCCTCATTTTAGGTTTTTCCTCTTGGATGATGTTGCCTATCAGGGCCAATGCCAAAACCGTGGTCAATGAGAACAACCCTGCCGATGCCCGGGCCCTTCTGGCCTATTACAACAGGGAACAATATCCCGGTGTAGACAGTCCATTTTATGGCGCCTATTATTCCGATGCCTTTGCCCCTTCGGGCGAGGAAAGGGATGACAGCCCCAAGTATGAAAAGGACTTGGCCTTGGGCAAATATGTGATTGTGAACCATTACAAAAATGCGGTTCCCGGTCCCAACAAAAAGCACGTTGGGTTTTTGCCCCGGATGTGGAGTGACCAACACGCCGAAAATTACATGAAATACTTTGGCGCATTGGATTTCCGAATCAAATCGGAATACATTTCCAACAACGATCTACGACAAGCGGTAAGCCAATTTAAAACGGCCTACGCCCAAGGCGAATTGGATTCCGAGCAATATATGAGGTTCCTGCGGGAGTTTGGAGAATATATTGAAGTACAACCACCCACCATTTGGCAAAACGTGCGTTACATGTTCGATTTCCAGTTTGGATACATGTACATGCGTTACTTCATGTGGAACTTTGTTGGTAAACAGAACGATATACAAGGACGATACGACGAAAATGGAAACTGGTTGAGTGGTGTTGGCTTTATTGACAGCATACGCTTGGGAAGTCAAAAAAACCTGCCCAGTGATTGGGAAAACAACAAGGGGCGCAACACCTATTTTTTCCTTCCCTTGCTATTGGGGATTATCGGTATCGTTTTCCAGATAACCAAAAACCCCAAACATTTTTGGGCCCTCTTCGTGTTCTTCATGTTTACGGGACTCGCCATTCAATTCTACACGAACCCCTACATATTTCAACCTAGGGAACGGGATTACTCCTTGGTTGGCTCCTTTTATGTGTTCTGTATCTGGATCGGGATAGGGGTATATGGTCTGTTTGAAGAGGTCAAAAAACTGGTGTCGGCCAAGATAGCCGCCCCAGTGATCACCACCTTGTGTTTGGCAGCGGTTCCCTTTTTAATGGCCTTCCAAAACTGGGACGACCATGACCGTTCAGATAGGTTTACGGCCCCATCCACAGCCAAGGCCTATTTGGACTCTTGCCAGGAAGATGCCGGAGCCATTTTGTTCACCATTGGGGACAATGATACCTTCCCCTTGTGGTATGCCCAAGAAATTGAAGAGGAGCGAACCGATGTCCGGGTCGTGAACACCAGTCTTTTTGCCACGGATTGGTACATTGACCAAATGAAGCGAAAAGCATATGAAAGTGACCCGATTCCCTCGCAACTTACGCACGATAAATACCGATACGGCACCAGGGATGCAGTTTACTACAACAAAGCCGATGATATCTTCCGAAAACCAATTTCAGAAAGCCGATGGTCCATCAAAGATTTCGTCAATTGGATCGGTAGTGATAATCCCGAGACAAAGTTTGCATTTGTGTTGGAGAAACGTGGGGCCGATCTAAGCCAATATCCTGAAAGTACCTTGGACATTGTCTACTACCCCACCAACAAAATCAGGATTCCTGTCAACAAGGAAAATGTCCTGAAAAGTGGTTTGGTCAAAGAGAAGGACTCTGCTTTGATTTTGGATTACATAGACATTGACCTGCCCCAAAGTGCCTTGCCTAAAAACCGTATCATGATGCTGGACGTAATTGCCAACAACGATTGGAAACGTCCCATCTATTTTTCAGGAGGTAGCTTTGATAGCGCCGAATATATCTGGATGAAGGATTACCTTCAACTGGATGGTCTTGTCTACAAATTGGTACCCATCAAAACCCCAAACCGGAACTCTTTTGAGATGGGCCGTATTGATGCAGATTTGATGTACGACATTGTCAAGAAATGGGATTGGGGCAATTCCGGAAGCGACAAAATCTACCATGATCCCCAAACACGATCTCAGGGATTGTCCTTTAGGAGTAATCTGGCCCGTTTGATGGAAACCCTTATCGACGAAAACAAGATAGACAAGGCCAAGGATGTGATTGACATTGCCATGACCAACATGCCCGTGGAACATTATTACTTCTACGCATTTGTGGAGCCCTTTGTAGATGGCTACTACAAAGTGGGTGAAACGGACAAGGCACGCGAACTATACGGAAAGCTCAAAAAAATCTATCAGGAACATTTGGAGTATTATGCCAATCTTCCCTTGGATGAGCAGTATGACAAAATTGATGACATGCTGGCCGATATGCAGGCCTACCGCAGAAACATTGATATTTTGATAGAGAACCAGGACAAGGATTTTGCAGCATCGGAAACCTTGATCTTTAATGAATACATAGACAAATTCTCCCAATTTGTGGATGATGGGGAAGAAGAATTATTGGAAGAACCACCACTACCTGACCCGGATATGGAAGATTCCATTCCATTGGATACCATTATGGCTGTTCAGGATTCGGCTGGTAACAACTAAGAAGTAAAAAAGCGAGGGGAAATCCTCGCTTTTTCTTTTAGATATATTCGTTTAAGATGCCTATGAGAGTGTTGG
>JAGQZL010000080.1 GCA_020434915.1 Allomuricauda sp.
AACCAGATGATTTTTGATGCGCACTGGGGCGAATTGGATTTTCTGTTGTTGGACTTGCCTCCTGGTACGGGCGATATCCATTTGAGCATTATGCAATCCTTGCCCGTAACCGGGGCCGTAGTGGTGAGCACGCCTCAGGAAATAGCCCTGGCCGATGCTAGAAAAGGAGTGGCAATGTTCCAACAAGAAGCCATCAATGTGCCTGTATTGGGGATTGTGGAAAATATGGCCTACTTTACCCCGGAAGAACTGCCCGATAACAAATATTATATCTTTGGTAAGAACGGAGCCAAAAACTTGGCCGAAGATTTGGAAGTGCCCTTTTTGGGTGAAATGCCCCTGGTACAGAGTATACGGGAAGCAGGGGACGTGGGAAGACCAGCTGCCTTACAGACGGCAACCCCAACCGAAGAGGCATTTGAGGAATTGACCAAGAATGTAGTACAGGAGTTGGTGAGACGGAATACGGATCTTCCACCGACCGAAGCGATCAAAATTACAACAATGGCTGGCTGTTCGGCCGTTAAAAAGAAATGAGTATGACTTCTGAAGAAATTAAGAGCAATGTTGAAAAAGCCTTGGATGAAATAAGACCTTTTCTCCAAAGTGATGGTGGGGACATTACTTTGATCTCGATTGATAATGACAATTCCGTGAAGGTGCGTTTGGAAGGCAATTGCATTGCCTGTAGCGTTAACCAAATGACGTTGAAGAGTGGCGTGGAAATGACCATTAAAAAGTATGCTCCTCAAATTGAGGAAGTTATCAATGTGAGTTAACTGATAAAAATCATAATTCCTTCTTGGGGCAAGTAGTAAGTTGCACCCCGAAAAAATCCATTGTACATGATTAAAACCGATATTCTGATTATTGGAGCGGGACCTACGGGTCTCTTTGCTGTTTTTGAAGCAGGCTTATTGCAGTTAAAGTGCCATTTAATTGATGCCTTGCCCCAACCCGGTGGTCAGTGTGCAGAAATTTATCCCAAAAAACCCATTTACGACATTCCAGGATATCCAGAGGTGTTGGCTGGCGAATTGGTGGACAATCTTATGGAACAGATCAAGCCGTTTCAACCAGGATTTACGTTGGGGGAACGCGCAGAGACCATTGATAAATTGGATGACGGTACTTTTGTGGTGACTACCAACAAAGGAACAAAACACCACGCTCCCATCGTTGCCATTGCCGGTGGACTGGGAAGTTTTGAGCCCAGAAAGCCACTGCTTGACAACCTTGAGAAATATGAGGACAATGGAGTGGCCTATATGATCAAAGAACCGGAAATCTATCGAGGTAAAAAGGTGTTGATCGCAGGTGGAGGGGATTCTGCCTTGGATTGGTCCATTTTCTTAGCGGAAATTGCTGATGAGGTTACCTTGGTGCACCGAAGAAATGAGTTTAGGGGCGCCTTGGATTCCGTGGAAAAAGTCCAACATTTAAAAAATGAAGGGAAAATCAATTTGATGACTCCTTCTGAAGTAGTGGCCCTGCATGGTGAGAAAACCTTGGAAAAGGTTACCGTGAAAGATACCGAAACCTCTGAAGAAAAGGAAGTGGCAGTGGATAACTTTATCCCATTGTTCGGACTATCGCCAAAACTTGGTCCAATTGGTGACTGGGGATTGGAAATTGAAAAAAATGCCATCAAAGTGGATAATTCCCTTGATTATCAGACCAATATTCCAGGTATTTATGCCATTGGAGATGTGAATACCTATCCAGGGAAATTGAAATTGATTCTTTGCGGATTCCATGAAGCCACTTTGATGTGCCAAAGTGCCTACCAACGAATCTTCCCCGACAAAAAGTATGTAATGAAATATACCACTGTGGGCGGTGTTACCGGATTTGATGGAAGCAAGAAAGAGGCACCGAAAGCTGTTGTGAAATCCATAGATTAATAGGAATTTGTATTTAGGAACTAGGAATGGCCGTTCAAAGATTTGAAGACCTCATTGTTTGGCAAAAAGCCCAAGAATTGGCGGTTCTAACCTATGGCGAATTCGAAGCTTGTAGGGATTTTGGTTTCAGAGATCAAATTAGGAGGGCAGCAGTTTCGGTTTCCAATAATATTGCAGAAGGATTTGAACGGAGTTCGAATTCAGATTTTTCCAAATTTTTGTTTTATTCCCTTGGTTCCAACAGTGAAGTTAGGTCAATGACTTATCTTTCGGTGAAATTAGATTTGTTGCAAAAGACAAAGGCAAATGAAATTATTCATTTGACTAATGAAATTTCCAAATTGTTATATGGACTAATCAAATCCATGAAACCTAATTCCTAACTACTAAACCCTATTTTTCCTTTTTGAAAAAATGAGCGATATAAAAATCAAGATTATAGACAGGGAAGGTGTGTCCCATGAAGTGGATGCCCCAACAGATATGAACATGAACCTAATGGAGGTGGTGCGTTCCTACGAGTTGGCCCCAGAAGGAACCATAGGAATTTGTGGCGGTATGGCCATGTGCGCTTCCTGTCAATGCTATGTGTTGTCCGATCACCAACTTCCCGAAAAGTCGGATGATGAGGAGGCCATGTTATCCGAGGCTTTTTTTGTAAAGGAAAACAGCCGATTGGGTTGCCAGATTCACATGACGGATGATTTGGATGGTCTTGAAGTAGAGTTGGCACCTGCCGAGGACTAACTCAAACAGCCCATTCATCAATTTATTGAAAGAAAGGAGTTTATAAAATCCTATCTTTAGTCTTTCCTGTATCTAGGAATCATGAGAAAGACATTGGTTTTCTGTTATATATTGTTGTGTAACTTCTTTGGGTTATCCCAAGAAGGATATCCTCATCTTACAGAGATTGTAACCGACCAAGCCGAAATTTTCTTGCCCGAGCAATTGCACGGATTGCGAACCAAACTCACCCAGTTTGAGACAGAAACCACCAACCAATTGGTGCTGTTGACCATCAACAGTTTGGATGGCGAAACCATTGAAGAGTATGCTTACGGGGTATTCAACCAAAACAAGTTGGGCCAAAAAGAAAAGGATAATGGCATCCTCATCCTTTTTTCCAAAAATGATCGCGAGGTACGCATTGAGGTGGGCAGAGGTTTGGAATCTTATATTACCGATGTTGTGGCTTCCAGAATCATTCGGAACACCATGATTCCCAAGTTCAAGGAGGAGGATTATTTTGGTGGCATTGATGAAGCGACGGACCAAATAATAGAGTTTTTGAACAACCCGGAAGCTTTGGCGGAATTCAATAAGGAAATTGAAGCCGAAGGGGAAGTGCCTTGGTGGGTATATATCCTGATTACCGTGTTCTTATCCATTTTTATGGTTGCTGGTGGTTTTGTGTTCTATAAAGGCTATTCCAGTTTGGTGGAAATTTTTCGAGGGATTTTTATTGGAAAATTGGCATTGTTCAGGGGTGTTTTCATGATGGTGTTCACTTTTATGATGCTGGCGTTTGGTGCCGTGTTTATTTTGATGCCCTTGTATTTCCTTACACTCTTTTATGGGTTCTTCTATGATTTTTCGTTCTTGACTGAGGATGTCACCTGGGTCTTTTATGCTTTTGCAGGTTTTATTTCGTTTACCATCCTTGTGGTGGCCATCAAAATCAGGTTAAAAGGCAAGGATGATTTTAAACTTTCCCTGTTTAAATCGGACAGTACCTATATGAGCAAAACCTTTTCCTCTACCGGCAGTCATTCCTTTGGTTCTGGCTCTAGCGGAAGTTCCAGTAGTTTTTCAGGTGGTGGGGGTAGTTCTGGAGGTGGTGGAGCCAGTGGAAGTTGGTAAATGATACGGATTTCCCGTATTTTCACGGAACAGAACCAAACCTAATATTACAAGATGAGAGCTTTACTGGCAATCGCTATCCTATTGTTCATTTCCTGTGGACAGAAAGAATCCACCGAAGTTGAAAAATGGCAGGACCAAGCAGAAAACATTACCATTATCCGCGACGATTTTGGGGTGCCCCACATCTATGGCAAAACCGATGCCGATGCCGTTTTCGGTCTATTATATGCTCAATGCGAGGACGATTTTAACCGTGTGGAACAAAATTACATTTGGGCCACTGGCCGATTGGCGGAAGTGGAAGGTGAAGAAGCCCTGTACAGTGACCTTCGGGCCAAATTGTTCATGACAGAGGAAGAGGCCAAGGCCAACTACGAAAAAAGCCCAGAGTGGTTAAAGGAGCTCTGCGATGCCTTTGCGGATGGAATCAACTATTACTTATACACCCATCCCGAAGTAAAACCAAGGCTGCTTACCCGTTTTGAACCCTGGATGCCCATGTATTTCAGTGAAGGTTCCATTGGTGGAGACATTGAACGCATATCCACCCGAAAAATCCAAGAATTCTACGAAAGTGGGATGGAACTTCCCGAAATGGAATTGTTGGAACAAAAGAAAAAAGCCGAAATGGCAGAACCCCAAGGTTCCAACGGGATTGCCATCTCAGGAGATTTGACCCAATCTGGTAATACCATGTTGCTCATCAATCCGCATACATCCTTCTATTTCCGAGGAGAAGTACATGTGGTGAGTGAAGAGGGCCTGAATGCCTATGGCGCTGTGACTTGGGGGCAGTTTTTTGTGTACCAGGGATTCAATGAAAAGACGGGCTGGATGCATACTTCCACCTATACCGATGTGATGGATGAATTCAAGGAAACCCTGGTGAAGAATGATGGTAAACTTTTTTATCAATATGGAGAGGAATTGAGACCGGTAGATTCCACTAGTGTTACCTTGAAATATAAAGTTGGAGAAGGCTACAAAGAAAAGACCTTCCCCATGTACCACACCCATCATGGACCAATTACCCATGTGGTTGATGGGCAATGGACCGCTTCCGCTATGATGTGGGAACCTGTAAAAGCCTTGGAGCAATCCTATGTGCGTACCAAGCAGGATGGATACGACGGCTTCCGAAAAATGATGGATATCCGTACCAATTCTTCCAACAATACGGTATATGCCGATGCCGAAGGGAACATCGCTTACTTTCATGGGAATTTTGTGCCCAAGCGCGATACCAGTTTCGATTACACCCAACCAGTGGATGGCAGTAATCCGCAAACCGATTGGCAGGGATTGCATTCCGTTGATGAAAACATTTTGGTGTTGAACCCAGAAAATGGCTGGATCCAAAATTGCAATTCCACACCCTATACATCCGCCTTGGAATACAGCCCGAAGAAAGAGGATTATCCCAATTATATGTCACGTGATCAAGAAAATTTTAGGGGGATCCATGCCATTAAACTTTTGACAGGCAGAAGCGGGTATACCTTGGATAGCCTGATTACATTGGCCCATGACCCCTATTTGCCTGCGTTCTATGCGTTGATCCCTGGTTTGGTCAAGGCCTTTGATGGCAAGCCATCTGAAGAACTTAGAGGGCCGATTGAAGTATTGCGAAATTGGGATTTCACCGCTTCCAAGGAATCGGTGGCGATGACCTTGGCCCATTATTATGGCATGAACTGTTATGCCAAAGCGGAACGACCTGAGGGTATGTACTCCATGCAGTGGGTAGAATACTGGGGCAGTGATTGGCCAGATGAACGCAAACTGGAATTGTTCAAGGAAGTTGTTGAAAAGCTGGAAGCTGATTTCGGCACTTGGGAAATGCCTTGGGGTGAAGTTAATCGTTATCAACGTTTGAACGGGGATATCCGACAGGCATTTGATGACGCCAAACCCAGTATTCCCATCGGTTTTGCCAGCGGTACTTGGGGAGCATTGGCCGCCTACGGGGCACGGTATAACAACAATACAAAAAAAATATACGGTACACGCGGCAACAGTTTTGTAGCTGCAGTGGAATTTGGAGATAAAGTAAAGGCCAAGACCATGCTGGCAGGCGGACAAAGTGGGGATCCCGACTCATCCCACTTTAATGATCAGGCCCAACGCTACGCAGATATGGAATTCAAGGATGCAGCCTATTATAAGGAAGATGTACTAAAACGAGCTGAAGCCACCTATCATCCTGGAGAGAAACAATAAACAACCAATCCAACCTCATGATAAAAAAGACCACATTTTTAATGGCAGTCCTAATGCTTGCTACCATTGCTTGCAAGGATGAGAAAAAGGACGATTCAATACAAACTGTTCTCACCCTAGTTGATGACAACGACCCGCAAGTATCTATTTCGGAAAATGGAGCGGTCAGTACGGCCCATCCGTTGGCGACCGAAGCCGGTGTAGCCATGCTGGAAAAAGGCGGTAATGCCGTCGATGCTGCCGTTGCCGCTGCTTTTACCCTTTCCGTGGTGGAACCTAGTATGTCGGGTCTTGGCGGAAGATTACAGGCCATTGTGATGGATGCCAACGGTAAAATTTCTGGCGTTGACGCCACAACCCAAGCGGGAATCGATTACAATCCCGAAACAGCCCCGAAAGGACAGTACGGATACGCCACCATAGGTGTCCCAGGAGTGGTCAAGGGATTGACAAAGTTGTTGTCAGATTATGGAACTTTGGATTTGAAGACTGTGATGCAACCTGCCATTGATTTGGCGGAAAACGGTTTTCAAGTTTTGGAGGGGGAAGCTTTGCGGCAGTCGTTGGCGATGGATAAGATCCAGGAATTTGAAGGAACCTCCAAATATTTCATGAACGGTGACACAACCTATGTGAAGG
This sequence comes from Allomuricauda sp., assembly GCA_020434915.1. Taxonomy (GTDB): domain Bacteria; phylum Bacteroidota; class Bacteroidia; order Flavobacteriales; family Flavobacteriaceae; genus Flagellimonas. The sequence goes on from JAGQZL010000080.1 coordinate 6,630, forward strand.
GAAGTATGCTGATTCAAAAAGATTTGGCCAATACCTTGAGGTTAATCGCTGCAGGGGGTGAAAAAGTATTTTATGAAGGTGAAATTGCCGAGAGAATAGTGGCAGATGTGCAAAAGCATGGTGGCACTTTGAGCATGGAAGCGTTGGCAGAATATCAAGCCAGGGATGCTGATTTGGTGGAAGGATCATACCGAGGATTTGGACTCCATGGATTGTACATTCCTTCGTATGGAGCCATTACGATTGAAATGCTTCAGATATTGGAAAATTTTGATATGGGCAACATGCCCGAAACCACTTGGGCAGAAATCGTATATCAGGTCAATGAAAAAGCGTATGAAGACCGTTGGAACCAAGAAAATTTGGAAGCAGGCAAGCGATTAACGTCCAAAGCACATGCACAACAGCTAGCGGATGAAGTGGCCCTTTTTCCAAAAAAGGAAGCAGCACTGAATTTGGCCATGCCTCCTTCTTGGAGAGAAAATGGGCATACCACCCATTTATCCGTTGCCGATAAAGATGGCAATGTCATAGCCCTCACCCAATCCTTGGGGCCTATCATGGGGTCCAAAGTGGCCACCGATGGTCTTGGGTTTGTATATGCTGCTACCCTCGGGGGCTATTTGGGAGATATGAAGCCCGGTGAAAGGGCCCAATCACACATTAGTCCGTTTATTATCACCAGACATGGCAAACCTTACTTGGTTTTGGGAGCGGCAGGAGGAAGCCGAATTCCGACGGCGGTTGTACAAGTGGCCAGTCGGGTTTTGGACTATCAAATGCCATTGAACAAAGCGCTTGCGGCAGCAAGGGTACATAGTGGCGATACCTTGATGCTTGCGGAAACCCATGAAGGCACATGGACTGCACAGGACATTCTTCAGTTTCAGGAAGATGGATTTTTAGTGGAGGAGGTTAACCAGAGAGGACGTTTTGGTCGGGTACATGCCGTGATGAAAGATACCATAACCGGTGCATGGATCGGTGCTGCCGACCCAGATTGGGAAGGCACGGCCGAAAGTCCTGATGAAATGAAAAATTGAGGCTATTGATCCTCGTCTTCCTTGACGATAATAAGACTTGCTTTGGAACCCGTAGAAAGATTCCAGCGATTGTTATGGATTACCTCGCCCTTTTCATTAGCGATGACCACTTGGGCCGTATTGGGCCCGGAGGAACCTTGGTTAAGGGCTTCAAACTCAATTCGGTTAAAGCCTTTCACCAAATCAATATTGACACCTTTAAAACTACCGGTTAGTAAGAGATTGTATTCCACAACCTCACCGTTCAGGTAGATTTTGATTCGGTCGCCATCCACATATTCGTGGTCGCGGCAGACAATGCCCACAAAATTGGCGGTGGTCTTAAAATCGCCCAGATACTGGTCTCCAAAGTGCTCATTGGCCCCTTTTTCCTTTTTTTCCTTGACTTTGGGATCAAGTTCCAAATCATGGCCTGCCTGTACAAGTTCCCTGTCCGGTAACATTTTTACGCCAGGCTTTTCATTTTTGGAAGTCAAATTTTCATCCAGAACGGAAGGCATTCGCAAAACGGTACCTTGATTGCTTGCTTTTACATCCAATGTATTGTTGTCCCCCACTTTCAACGGTTTTGTGGTCGGCAAATCGGATTGGGCCTGCAAGGAGTGTATTCCCAGGGCCAGTCCCATCAACGTAAAAACAAGCTTTTTCATGGCAAGATTGAGCAATTATATAAATATAAAAGTAGCAAATACCTTGCCATGAAATTGATAAATTGACGTTAAATCGTTAACCTGCAGGGTTTTTCTTCTTCCCCTTTAATCCAAACAATGGGTGTAGCATGGGGATTCGTAGAATGATAAGATCATAGATCAACCAACTGAGGCCAAACGTTCCCACCACCAAGATGAATGCTTTTGGCAGAAATCCCCAATCCAAATTCATCAGATAATATCCTATTCCCACGGTAATGGTTTGGTGCAAAATATAGAATGGGTATACGGCCCGGTTGGAATAGGCCAATCCCTTGCTCGGTTTGTTCAGATATTTGGCTGCATAGGCAAAGAGCACCAAGATCCAAGACCATAGGTTCACTACTTTTAATAGTGCTTCGGTAAAATGGATCACATAGCCATCCTCAAAAAACAGCCATATGATTACCTGGCCTGTAAATCCGATAATTCCCAAAACCAGCGCCCTATGCCTTATTTTGGAGACGGTTTCCCAAAAAATGTTTCCCGTGGCAATAAGAACGAAACCATATAAAAACAGGGTAATACTTGAAGTAAAGTTGAACCAATCGTGCACCAAGTCATGGGTAATTGGGAAAAATGGTTCCACCAAAGACTCAAGAAGGTACAAGGGAATCACAAAAAGATAAATACCCCAAGTTTTTTGCAACTGTCGCTTTACCCAGTCGATAAAACGAGTGTTGTGCTTTCTTAGGTATACAAAGATGGGCGAAAGCAACCAAGAAAATACCAAAAGATAGGGCAAGAACCAAAGGTGGTGCCAACTGACGTTCCCTTCGGGATAAACCCCTTCAAAGGCCACTGTTGTAAAGTATTGGAAATAAGAGCCGGTAAACTGTCCATGTGCTAAGCGTTCAAAATAGACTTGGGGAGGAACGATTAAGATCATCCCAACAAACAATGGAATACCCAATCGAAGAAAACGTTCCCAAACAAACTTGCCCCAGGTTCTTTTCCCCAAGGCGTAGTAGGTCCCCATACCGGAAATCACGAATAATATGGGAAGGCGCCACTGGTTCAAAAAGAGCATGGGCCAACGAAGCCCATCATAGATGACATTGTTCTTAACGTGCCAGCCCCAGGGTACAAAGAACATACCCACATGATAAAAAATAAGTAAAGCAAAGACGATGACTCTTAGCCAATCCAAATCGTAACGACGAATAGTTTTTTCCATGATTGATAAATTTTCGACAAAGTTTAAAAGAGCTTTTTAAAAAGTCCCCTTTTTTGTCCGGCGAGAAGTCCTGAATTACAATTTGGGAGAAACTGGGCCCTTTTTCAGCCCTTTTTTGCCTTCATATAGGCCGATGGAGATTGACCCACATGTTTTTTGAAAGCGGCATAAAAAGCGGATTTGGAATTGAAACCTACCGATAGCCCAATGGCTTCCACGGTCAAATGGGCATAGTCCCCATCCAATAACCGGTCTTTGGAAAGCAGGATTCTTTTTTGGTTGATGTAGTCATTGAAATTCATCCCCGTCTCAGAGTTAATGATTTTTGAAACCATGTTGGCATTGGTGTCCAGTTCTTCGGCCACAGTTTTTAGGGATACATCTTGTTGGGAAAAAAACTCGGATTCCGTCATAAAGTCCTCTATAGTGTCAAATTGAATTGAATTTGTTGAAAGGGTCTCATACTTGTCGGCAATCCATGATTTTTCAAAAAATCGAGATTCGGAGAGGATAAAGAAGGAAGTGATAAAAATGGTGACTGTCTGCAATATGCCCAAGTAGTGATCCCCACCGTCATCATCAAAATTCAAATAGATCAAAAACAGGGTCAGGCCCAAAACCAAAAATATGATCACAGTATTTCGGGAAAAAACATATTTATCCACTTTAATGTGTTTGGGTGATGCAAAGCTCTTTTTTTTAGCTTTCCAAACCAATTTGGCCGTTAAAAACAGGTAAAAAGCAAAGCTTGCCAACACCAGCCATCGAAAGCGGTCTTTTATCTGGTGATAGAAATAACTCACATCCCCAGGAACATCCACATAGCCCAAATCACGGTGATAGGCTCCTAGGTAGGCATTCAATTTCACCTCTTCAGGACTTAAAAGGTAGTTGATCTGGGAAATGAAGTAAAGTATCGGAAGCACAAAATGGGGCCATTGTTTTTTTAGATCCAAGGGTTTTCGTTCCAGTAATGTATATAGGAAAAAATAAAGGGTGGGAGGAATCAGGAGCACCAAAAACTCGGTGGAATCATTTAGGTGGATGGTGTACTTCATCAATCCTGTGTAGCACAGGTAAACATCAAAAAACACCAGACATTGTACTAAAAGCACCCACCCAAACAGATGGATCGCCGATTTTCGGGAGGCCCTCAAAAAAATCACAAAAGCCAAGAAAAACCCTTGAACAATCCCAAAGATCATTATGTGCGAAGCCAGATCATATCGAATGGGTATTTGATCAAATATAACCTGATAGTCGCTCATGTTTTTGGCTTAAATCGTATCTTGGAGACAAAGTAAAATTGAAATTACCATTCTTTTTTTAATCAACCGTTCTCCAAAATGAAAAAGCGACAGTTCATACGCTATGTGGGCAATGCAGCCTTGGCCGCCCCATTTTTACCCATTACCCTAAATGCCCGGCAGTCCATTGATGAAACACCCTATCCTTTGGATAAGGACAGTGATGCTTTTTGGGAGCGCATCCGTAAAGACTACAGCTTAAAACCTGATTATATCAATTTGGAAAGCGGGTATTACAACATTGTCCCTACACCGATTCTAAACAAGTTTGTGGAGCATGTAACACATGTAAATTACGAGGGATCGTATTATATGCGAACGGTGCAAGGGGAGAATAAAAAGAA
>JAGQZL010000081.1 GCA_020434915.1 Allomuricauda sp.
TTTCCAAGGGCAAAGGAATCTATCAGTTTTTTAAGTACTTCGCTGATACGGGTCAAAAGTTCATTAAACTGGGTCCTGTCCGCAAATTCAACATCTTCTTGGGAGAAATCGAGCTCCAATTCAATGAGGGATGCAAAATTCAACAACTCTTCACGTAGCTTTTGAATTTCATTGCTGAAACCTCCACGCATTTGTTGCATGGCAATGTCGTGCGCCGCTTCACTGTCGCTGGCAATCAAATCGGCCACAGCTTCCGCTTGGCTCAAATCCATTTTACCATTCAAGAAGGCCCGAAGGGTAAACTCACCTGCAGAAGCGGTTCTACATCCTTTTCGCAATAATAGTTGAATAATTTGTTGCTGTATATAGGGCGACCCATGGCAGGATATCTCCACCACGTTTTCACCTGTGTAAGAATGGGGCCCTTTGAATATGGAGACCAACACCTCGTCCAATATTTTGGAGTCATCCACAATATGTCCCAAATGGATGGTATGGCTTTTTTGCTTTCGTAATTGCTTCCCCTTTACGGATTTAAAAATGGTGTCCACGATGGAAATGGCATCGGGTCCGGAAACACGAATCACTGCAATGGCTCCTGTTCCCGAGGGAGTTGCCAGAGCCACGATGTTATCTGAGTACGACATGGGCACAAAAGTACAAATTAGAGGTCAGCTGTAACATTTTTAGTGATTTGTATACTAATAAGTTGAATCATCAAAATCAATCAAAAATGGAAGTCATTAACGAAAAAGTGGTTAGAACGGACAATACGTTGCTAGCCATAACGCACCTGACCCAATTATTGGGTTACGTCATAGGCTTTGGGAGCCTAATTGTTCCTTTGATTATTTGGTTATCATCCAAGGATAGGGTTGAAGGAATGAATGAACACGGAAAGTCGATCATCAACTTTCAGCTGAGCTTGATACTATATATCATTGTTAGTATTCCTGCCATTTTGTTATTGGGATTGGGCATATTGGGCCTTATTGCCACAGGAATATTGGGATTTGTATTGCCGATTGTCAATGCGGTGAAAGCCTCCAACGGGGAATCACCCTCCAATTTTATGACCATCAGATTTATAAGTTAAAAAAAGGCTGGAACATTGTTCCAGCCTTTTTTAGTATGGTTGAGTAGTTATTATTTTAATTGTTCAACATTACGGGCATTACCAGCATGGTCACATGTTCACCTTCATCCAATCCATCGATAGGGGTAAGGATACCAGCCCGGTTAGGCAAGCTCATCTCCAATGAAACATCGTCCGATGAAAGATTGTTGAGCATTTCCACCAAGAATCTGGAGTTGAATCCAATCTGCATATCATCACCTTGGTAGGAGCAAGAAAGGCGCTCCTCAGCTTTGTTGCTGTAATCTACATCCTCTGCGGAAATGTTCAACTCGGCCCCTGCAATTTTAAGTCGTATTTGATGGGTGGTCTTGTTCGAGAAAATGGAAACCCTTCGAACAGAACTCAAGAACTGGTTCCTTGAAATGGTCAACTTGTTTGGGTTTTCCTTTGGGATAACCGCTTCGTAATTGGGGTACTTGCCATCTATCAAACGACAGATCAGCTCCGTGTTGTCAAAAATAAATTTGGCATTACTGTCATTGTATTCTATTGTGACTTCGGATTCTGACCCGGCCAAAATACCCTTCAAAAGGTTCAAAGGTTTTTTGGGCATAATAAATTCAGCCACTTCGGAAGCAGATACATCTTGTCGCTGATATTTTACCAATTTATGGGCATCCGTGGCGACAAAGGTCAAATTCTCCGGTGAAAATTGGAAGAATACCCCACTCATCACAGGACGAAGATCGTCGTTGCCCGCTGCAAAAATGGTCTTGTTGATTGCAGTGGCCAAAATATCCCCCAAAAGGGTGGTGGAACTTGGGTTGGAAACTTCCACGGCCTTTGGAAACTCCGCCCCATCAGCATAGGCCAAGGCGTACTTACCATGGTTGGAACTGATTTCCACCGTATTGTTGTCCTCAACCACAAATGTCAAAGGTTGTTCCGGAAAAGTCTTCAACGTATCCAAAAGCAAACGAGCGGGGACCGCAATGGTTCCTTCCGAATCGGAATCCACTTCGAGTACGGAACTCATGGTGGTTTCCAAATCGGACGCGGAAACCGTCAACTCATTTTTTTTAAGATCGAACAAAAAGTTGTCAAGAATCGGAAGCGTGTTACTGTTGTTGATAACTCCTCCCAAAACCTGTAACTGTTTCAATAAATATGTACTGGATACGATAAACTTCATCAAAGAAATCCTTTAGTTTTGCTGCCCATCTGGTCTAATTTCCATTAAACAGGGCTGTTGAAATCGATAAAAGCAAATATATTTCAAATGGTATTAGCAAAGAAACAAATTTATCAACAGTTAACTGCTGAATTGACGCTTTCTATAATAGCTGAAGAACAAACCGAACAGTAAGGTCAAAACCACTGGAACCCCAATGGTTATCATTTGCCATTTTGTTTTTTGCTCCGCAATTTTTTTCACATCCAACAAAGGAATGGATACTTTTTTGTTTCTGATGTTGATAAGACCGGTGTTGTCCAACAGGTAATTGGTGCAGTTCACCAAAAATTCCTTGTTGCCATAAAAGCTACTGGTCCACTTGTCATAGCCTAATTCCAAGGGTCGACCATTTCTCAACTGGTTTTTGATGACATCCCCATCCGAAATAACGATCATTTTATTGGCAGGTCCTTCTTCCATCGCATTTTTCAGGTCCAAAGGCTTGATGCGATTTCGGTACATGGACGAAAAATTCCCTTCGATCATCACTGCCAACGGAAGATTGCCATTGTTGTAGGTAGATTGGTCAGGAGGGGTATTTATGATGTCGAGGCTTACTTGACGTGGCACTCCATCGGTTTTGGATAAGGGCGAACTTTGCAGCAGGACGGTTTTATTGTAATCGTTTTCCAAAACTTCCATGGGACTGGTAAATTGAAACCTTACCGCTTCAATATTGGTATTGATGGGATGGTTGTTCCGGGAAAATACCATGGGATAATAGACCCAAGGCAGTGGGTTATATTGGGAATCGTTTCCTTCGCCCGTAGCCAACACAATTTGGGTAAAATAAAGATCATTGATCAGCACTGGATTGATGCGAACCCCGTAGGAGAAGAACATATCTTTCAGGTTCAACTCCCTAGGCAAGGCAAAGGCACTCCCACCACCAGCGTAGATGCTATCCATTTCCATGGCTACTTGATCGATCAACCAAATGGATTTTCCGCCTTGGACCATGTACTGGTCCATCACATATTTTTCTTCATCGGAAAACGCCTCCGTGGGCTTGGCAATTAGGGCAAGGTCGAAGCCTTTAAGCTGCTCCAATACTTTTTCCGGATTAGAGGCCACGGAATCCAACGTAATGGCCCCAATGTTGTAGTAATCACGGATGGTGGTCAAATAATCGGCAATGTAGACATCCTGTAATTCTCCGTTGCCCTTGATCACGGCCACACTTTTCTTTTCGGTAATGCTTAGTTTGGTAAAAGCATCCGCAAAGGCATATTCCAACTGCTGTACAGAACTGTTGATGCGTTCTTCTGCGCTGGAACCTATCTTATTTTTTAATAAAGGTACCTTTACGGTCTGTTCATTATAGTTGACCAATGCCCATGGAAAAACCAACTCGTTGGACACTTTGCCATTCTCCACAATGTTCACATTGGCAGGTTTTAGACCCAAACTTTCCAATTCTGCAATGGTCTGTTGGGCAGCTTCCTCATCTTCCAAGGGATCGATCAAATTATATTTGATGTTATCGTTCTTGGAGGCGAAGGATTCCATTAATTGAACAGTCTCCGTTTTCAGTTTGGAAAATTCGGCGGGAATGTTTCCATCCAACAAAATATCCACAATGACAGGTGCGTCAAATTTTTGTACGACATCTACAGCGGGCTGCGATAAGGTATAGCGCTGATCTTCGGTAAGGTCAAATCTGGTATAAACAAAACTGGCCAAGACATTCAGGGCGATTATGGCAACCAAGGCCGTCAGTATGGACAAAAGAAACTTTCCCATTATCTCGGCAATTGTTTTAAACGTTGGTAGGTCAGGAAAAGGAACAGAAGGGTCAGGGAGATGAAATAGACCAAATCCCGGGTGTCGATGACTCCTCTGGCAATACTGTCAAAATGGGATTTTGCCCCCAGACTTCGCAAAAAATATTGAGTGTCCCCATTACTGAACAGGGACGATAACGCATCAAACCCGTTAAAAATCAAAAAACAACTAAGGATTCCCACCAGAAAAGCAATGATTTGATTGTCTGAGAGGGTCGAGGCAAATACCCCGATGGCAGTATAACAGCCTATCAAAAACAATAACCCAAAGTAAGAGCCCAATACCATTCCCAAATCGTAATTACCTTCAATCATTCCCAAATTGGAGATGGCAAAAACATAGATAAGGGTTGGAATCACTGCGATGACACACAACAGAAATGCCCCCCAGAACTTACCCAATACCAATTTCCAGATGGAGATGGGCTTGATGAGCAACAATTCCAAAGTTCCCATTTTCCGTTCTTCGGAAAAGCTTTTCATGGTTATGGCAGGGACCAGGAAGATGAATATCCAAGGTGCCAACAAAAAGAAATTGCCCAAATCGGCAAAACCGTAGTCAAAAATGTTGTAATCGCCCCGAAAGACCCATAAGAAGAGTCCGTTGAGCAACAAAAAAGACCCTACGATCAGATAACCGATGGGCGATGTAAAAAAGGACCGTACCTCTCTCTTAAAAATTGCGAACATTAAGATGGGTTTGTTGATTGGATTCTATTGACGCTCCAAGCCTCTGGCTTATCGGAAAACAGTTTTTTAGTACTCCCCCAGACCTTTTTAAAAAAATCCGAGTTTCGATACTTTTCCAAAGCTGGTTCCCCGTCCCAAAAACTATAAGTGAAAAATATGCAGGGATTGTTTCTGTCCTGATAAAGTTCCACCATGTTACAGCCTTCAAAAGCCAAGATTCCGTTTTTTGTTTCATCAAAGATTCGCTCAAAACTAGGAATATTTTCGGGTTTAAAGGTCAGTTTTACAATCCGTATAAGCATTTAAAGAAAATTTATGGTTACGGTATCCCTGTAATTCAGTCCAAGAAGGGTAGAGGCCCCACCTACGGAATTCAGGTCACTTTTATAGATGGCGAGCTCCATGTATCCTGCAGAATTAAAGAGGGCCAAAGCATCTCCAGGGCCCTTGCGTTGCGCCCGGTCCAAATGGTAGTTGATGATGCCGTTATAGCTATGATGTACCTTTTTGATCTTGGTAGTGCGCGCAATGATCTCATAATCCCGCCCATTCCGGTATGCTTCGAACAGGCCTTTTTGAATATTGGTGACCACGTTTCCATAATTGTCAATATAAATGACATTGCCCGAAATGGTTTTTCCGTCATTAATGATCCGTGGTTCAAATTCACGTAGTTCCCTTAAATCATCAAATGGCCTTCCAATAACCTCCAATTTTCCTCCACGGGAAATATGGCAGGCCACCTGTACAAAAATGTTTTGGACGGGAAAGGAATCGGAATTTGCATTTGGGAGGTTGATTTCCACCACTTTTTCCGGTTTTACTTCGGAAGTGATCAATGAAATGACCCCATTGTTTGAGCTAACAAAATAATGACCGTCCACCTGTACCACAATGTGTTGGTTTTCCGGTGACAGTTCAGAATCCACACCCACCACATGGACGGTTCCTTTTGGGAAGGAGGTATAGGCATTTTTTAGGATGTAGGCACACTCCTGTATGTTGAAAGGACTAATGGCATGTGAAATATCAACAATCCGTGCATCAGGGAGATTGCTCAGTATGGCCCCTTTTACAGTGCCTACAAAGTGGTCTTTATAGCCAAAATCTGTTGTTAAGGTTATGATTGCCATGCAATACTGTTGATATGTTTTTCTGCCCTCAAATTGATTTTTGGTTAAGTTTGTGTGGTAAAATTAGTTAAAAAAGAAAGAATATAATTCTTCAAAAACAACTGTAACACCTCACTTTTTTTGAACGAACTTATAATAGAACTTACGGACATCAGCCCCCAGGAATTTTTCGGGCAACAAAACGCCAACATTGAGCTGCTCAAAAAATACTTTCCAAAATTGAAGATTGTGGCGCGGGGGAACAAAATCAAGGTATATGGTGATGAAGAACTCTTGGAGGAGTTCGACAAACGCTTTGATGAGATCACAGGTCAATTTGCGAAGTACAACAAGTTGGACGAAAACATGATCGAACGGATTCTCACCAGCACCAGCCAGGATGATTATACCTCTTCCAAAAGTAGCGGCGATGTGTTGGTACATGGAGTGAATGGCAGATTGATCAAGGCACAGACCGCCAATCAACGAAAATTGGTGGATGCCTGCAAAGTGGACGATATGGTTTTTGCCATAGGTCCGGCAGGTACCGGTAAAACCTATACCGGGGTGGCATTGGCAGTAAAGGCCCTGAAAGAAAAGCAGGTTAGACGTATTATTCTGACCAGGCCCGCTGTGGAAGCAGGGGAGAACCTTGGGTTTCTTCCAGGAGATTTAAAGGAGAAACTAGATCCCTACATGCAACCGCTGTACGATGCCCTTCGGGACATGGTACCTGCTGAAAAGTTGGCCAAATACATTGAGGATGGTACCATTCAAATTGCCCCTATGGCCTTTATGCGTGGCCGAACGCTGGACAATGCCTTCGTGATATTGGATGAGGCCCAGAACACGACTCATGCGCAGATGAAGATGTTCCTGACCCGTATGGGCAAGAACGCCAAATTCTTGTTGACAGGAGATCCAGGTCAGATTGATTTGCCCAGAAGGGTAATCTCTGGATTGAAGGAGGCGCTTTTAATTTTGAAGAATGTGGATGGCATCAGCATCATTTATTTGGATGACAAGGATGTAATACGCCACAAATTGGTGAAAAAGGTCATCGATGCCTATAAAAACATAGAGCATCAAAATCAATTTTAACCTATGGGAATGAATACACTCATGTCCACGGATTTTACCTTTCCTGGGCAAAAATCTATTTATAAAGGCAAGGTTAGGGAAGTATACACCCTCGAGAATGATATTTTGGTCATGGTGGCTACCGATCGACTTTCTGCATTTGATGTGGTCATGCCCAAAGGAATTCCTTACAAGGGGCAGATCTTGAACCAGATTGCCACCAAAATGATGAAGGATACCGAGGATATTGTGCCCAACTGGTTGTTGGCCACCCCGGATCCCAATGTGGCCGTCGGGAAGGCCTGTGAACCCTTCAAAGTGGAAATGGTAATCAGGGGTTATCTTTCAGGTCATGCTGCAAGGGAGTACAAAGCTGGTAAAAGAATACTTTGTGGAGTGCCCATGCCAGGGGGAATGAAAGAGAACGATCAGTTCCCAGAGCCCATCATTACCCCGGCCACCAAGGCAGAAAAAGGAGATCATGATGAGGATATTTCCAAAGAGGATATTTTGAAGCGGGGTATCGTTTCTGATGAAGATTATGCGGTTTTGGAAAAGTTTACCAAGGCTTTGTTTCAAAGGGGAACAGAGATTGCCGCCAAAAGGGGATTGATTCTAGTGGATACCAAGTATGAGTTTGGCAAGACGAAGGAAGGGGACATTGTGCTTATTGATGAGATCCACACTCCGGATTCATCGCGCTATTTTTATGCAGATGGATACCAAGAAAGACAAGAAAGGGGAGAAGCCCAAAAACAATTGTCCAAAGAGTTTGTAAGACAATGGCTCATTTCCAATGGATTCCAAGGTTTGGAAGGACAGAAGGTTCCTGAAATGTCCGACGAGTATGTTGAAACGGTGTCCAACCGGTATATTGAGTTGTATGAAAATATTACAGGAGAAATTTTTGTAAAAAGTGATATTTCGAATCTTCAGGAGCGCATTTTCAAGAATGTGACGGATTATCTATCCAGATAGCTTAAAATTACCGTGTTTTCAATATTTATGGGCTTATTTTGAGTATTTCATCATTTTAGCGGGATGAAATAATCATATATTTAAAGCTAATTTGGTATATTTATGCTAATTAAATATATCCGTTATGCAAAGTTGTCCAAATTGTTCTTCCTCAGAATTCACCAAGGCCGGTATTATCAAGGATAGACAGCGATATAAATGCAAATCCTGTGGATATTTCTTTACGGTTCCCAAATTGGGAAAACAAATCGATGATTACTTTGTAAACAAAGCGTTGCAACTCTACTTGGAAGGGTTGACGTATCGTGAGATTGAACGGATCCTAGGGGTTTCCCATGTATCCGTAATGAACTGGGTTCGGAAGTATAACATCAAACGCCCTTACAATTCCAAGTACCATCCTACCTATAAAATCCTGAACTATCCAGAACTGCAGAAATATTTTCAGAATCCAGAAAATTTAAAAGGGGCTGGCCAGCTGGTAACTGAGTTGGGGGATAAGTTTATGTTGATAAAATGGGACCGTTTTAAAGATTGAATATATTAAATTTACAATTGTATATATTGATTTTTCTTTAAGACATTTTTTTTAGGATGTTCGTGTTGCACATAACTCACTAACATTCAAACTGAAATGAAAAAAATCCTCTTTGGAATAGCATTTACACTTCTGCTTATTCCCACAGCTTTTTCACAAGGAAACACCGAATACACGGGTGGTTACAAGATCAATTTTAACGAAGATGGTTCCAAATATCTTCGAATTATTGCATGGGGCCAGTTTTGGGCCCAGTACAGTGATGATGTACCGGATGATGCCAGCAACCTGAACTTGAGTCTCAGAAGGGCAAGGGTACTGACGTTTACCCAGTTGAACAAAAAATTCCTGATTTTGACCCATTTTGGACTTAACAGTCTTAATGGTGGAAATTTGAGTCCAACAGGAAAAGGGGAATCTTCCCAACTTTTCTTCCACGATTTTTGGGGGGAATGGCAAGTCGGTAAAGACATTTCAGTTGGTACTGGATTGCATTATTGGAACGGGATCTCTCGGTTGAACAATAGCAGTACCTTAAATTTTATGACATTGGACAATAACCGTCAGTCCTGGGCTGTGCTAGGTTTAAGTGATCAGTTCGCAAGACATTTAGGGGTTTATGTCAAAGGAAAGTTAGGCAGGTTGCAATACCGGGTAGCCTATAACGAAGCAATTACCAACACCTTGGATGCCGCCAACGACCCAACACCCAATGGGAGGGCCGTCTATCGAGGTAGGGAGCTTTTGGGATCGGGAGAGGCAGGAAAAGTATTCCAAGGATACTTTGATTATCAGTTCTTAGATCAAGAGTCCAATTTCTTGCCATTTAAAGTGGGCACCTATTTGGGAAGCAAGAAAATATTCAATGTGGGAGCTGGCTTCTTCAACCACAGAAATGGAGTTGTGGTAATGGATGGAACCGGCAATATTGAAGGTGAAAACGTGAACATTTTTGCGGTGGATGCTTTCTATGATGCACCCCTTGGCGCAGATGGTTCTGCAATAACCGCTTATGCTGTGTTCCAAAATAACGATTATGGTCGTAACTTTAACTTGGGTCCTTATGGAACCGGGAACATGGTGTACGGACATGTGGGTTACCTGATTCCAGGCCCTGCGGACAAGTCTAGGGTGCAACCCTATTTGTCCTACCAGACAAGAACAGTTGATGCGATTGATGACAATGCCACCCGTTTGGGGGTGGGAGCCAATCTGTTCTTGACCGGACATCACTCCAAGCTAACATTGGAATATGCCAATTCCAAGGTGGGAAGTGCAGATGGAACAGGAGTGATCACATTGCAAGCACACATTTATTTATAAAAACTAAACCAACAAATTATGTCAGAAAAACAGCAAAAGGCTACGGCCTATTGGAAAGAGAACCTGAGATATTTGGTCATCCTTTTGACCATCTGGTTCTTGGTCTCCTACGGAGCGGGCATCTTGTTTAAGGATGCTTTGAACAACATTCGCTTGGGCGGATTCAAACTAGGGTTTTGGTTCGCACAACAAGGATCCATTTATGTATTTGTCATCCTCATTTTTGTCTACGTACGCTTGATGAACAAGTTGGACAAGAAGTATGGCTATGACGAAGATTAACTAACCAACTAAAAAAAAACAATCATGAGTGTACAAGTATGGACATATCTTCTTGTGGGCATTTCTTTTGCCCTATATATTGGCATAGCCATTTGGTCTAGGGCCGGCTCTACCAAGGAATATTATGTTGCAGGTGGGGGCGTTTCCCCATTGGCCAACGGAATGGCCACTGCAGCGGACTGGATGTCAGCGGCATCCTTTATCTCCATGGCAGGTATCATTGCCTTTGCAGGTTATGATGGTGCCGTTTATCTGATGGGATGGACTGGCGGTTATGTGCTTTTGGCACTATTGCTGGCACCCTATCTTAGAAAGTTTGGAAAGTTTACCGTGCCCGATTTCATTGGGGAACGCTACTATTCCAAAACAGCACGGATCGTGGCGGTAATTTGCGCCCTTATTGTTTCCTTTACCTATGTGGCCGGGCAGATGCGCGGGGTTGGTATCGTGTTCTCCAGATTCTTGGAGGTGGATATCAATACAGGTGTGATCATTGGGATGGTCATTGTACTTTTCTATGCAGTTTTGGGGGGAATGAAGGGAATCACCTATACACAGGTAGCACAATATTGTGTATTGATCTTCGCCTTCATGGTTCCAGCCATCTTTATTTCCTTCCAGATGACAGGGAATCCAATCCCACAGTTGGGAATGGGTGGTACCGTGTCGGATGGAACCTATCTTTTGGATAAATTGGATGGATTGACCCAAGAATTGGGATTTGCAGAGTATACGGATGGATCTAAAAGTTTGGTAGATGTATTTGCCATTACCCTTGCCTTGATGGTGGGTACGGCTGGATTGCCACACGTAATCGTTCGTTTCTTCACAGTGAAACGTGTTAAGGATGCCAGAAAATCGGCGGGATGGGCGTTGTTGCTTATTGCAATTCTTTATACAACTGCCCCAGCGGTAGCCGTATTTGCTAGAACCAACTTGATCGAGACTGCCAGCGAGCAGGAATACGCTACCATGCCACAATGGTTCAAGAACTGGGAAGAAACAGGACTGTTGAAATACGAGGACAAAAATGGGGATGGAAAAATTCAATATGTTGGCGCAGCTGATAA
>JAGQZL010000082.1 GCA_020434915.1 Allomuricauda sp.
CCTTGGCCTCCGGGTCACAAAAATATTCCTGTAGTTTTTCGTCCGAGAAGACTTCCCTGGCCAAGGTCAGCAAATGAAACTGGGCAAACTGGGAGTTCTTATCTGCAAGGTCCGAAGATCCATGTTTGGTCAATTTTGTCTGGTCCATATCCTTAAAGGTCTCTTTCAAGAACTTTAGCTCCAACAATGCCTCATATCCTTTGTTATTGGTACGCGCCGTGGTTCCCCTTAGAAAGTAAAGGTCCCCATATCTCGGCAACCCTTTGTGGGATTGAATCACCACATCAATAAAATCCTTGGATGGGGCCTTATAGGTCAAGATATCGGCTTCATTCACCTCCGGTCCTTGTTTTTTTGATGTGGAAACCGGGTTGTTCCCTTGGGTGGTTTTCTTTTCTGATGGAGGATTTGATGTTGGATTTTCCACTTGGGGGGTGGTTGTCTTTTCCCCCGAACCGTTCAACAACTCATCTGTTTTTTCGCTGGCTTTTTTAACAACTTTATCCTCTACATTTTTCTTCAATTTCTTTAGAAATTGGCCCTGTACCGAAATCGGGGCCAACAGCCCCAGTAGGGCAACCACCAATACGGTTTTTGTTTTTATGTGTGTCATTTTCATAGCTTGTTTTTTATCTGGTTTTGGATACCATGGTGCTGATATCAATGTCCCCTACTTTTTGGGTAAGTCCGTCATCGGAATAAAGCTCAATAGTGGAACTGTTCAGGTCAAAAGTGGTCTTGAGCTGGTCGGCGCGATAGTTTTCCACACCATTCAAATAGGCGTTTACATCGAATACCAAATAGACGTACTGGTGCTTTTCTGAAAAGGCTTCGGCATCGGCTGGCGACATTTTAAACAATATGGAAGTGCCATTGGGGTGCATCAATTTTCTTTCGGACGAGTTGGAAGGTTGCAGTCCGTTCCACCTCAATAAAAATCCGTTGTTGAAAAATTGATTGGTGTCCAACCAATAGCCTCCCTCCTTAAAATCGTAGGTGCCCAGAACGCCCCGGGCAACATAATAGCCTTCCAACTTATTGCTCGGGTACAGGGATGCCCCCCAACTTTGTACTTTGGGGAAGAGCTCTTTCACAAAACCGGTATACGCCCTTAACTTCTGAAACTCCGAGGCTCCCCTTCCTCCCCAATTTCGGATGTTTCTCGGCTCATTGTAGTACCCATCCTCCTTGAACATCTCGGCACAGTCCTCTTCTTTTTCGTTACAGAAAAACCGTTTCTGTTCTGTTTTGGTGCACAACGCATTGGATAAAGCCAACACATGCTGCTGTGCTGTATATGATTTCAGCTCCTTGTCGTACATATTCTGGGTGCGTTCGGTGAAAAGTTCCCTGTCCATCACCTCGAACATGTCTTTTTTGAACCTCATCTTCAAAAGTTCCATAAAAGCATGCTTACTGGCCATGTGGTGACTGGACTGTTTGTCCTTTTCAAAATATCCTTCTTCTTTGGAGCTCACATACGTACCATCCGCCTTTACAAAATATTCATCCTGTACCCCAAAGCGCAACTTGCCTTTGTGCGTTTGGAGTGATAGGGAAATGAAACTGGCGGAAGGCGGGTTGTATATTTTCTCTTCCTGCCCTTTGCTTGGTTGGGCAATAATCAAAAAAGCTATAAAAAACAGGTTCTTCATCGTGTCAGGGTGTTTTAAGGACAAGATTGTCCAATGATAGGGTCGTGAACAGTTTGGTCAGTGATTCATCTTCGTAGATCTGCAATTCCTTACTTGCATGGGCATAGTTGAACGTCACAGGGTCAGAAGGTTGGGACATGGGTTTACCCGAATGCACCATTCGTATTTTCTTGACCAGATACAATCGGTTGATACCTTCTTTTACCAATCGTTCCGCATCTTGCCCGTCCATCTTTAAAAAGAACTGGATGCTTTTCTTTCCGATTCCCTTTTTCAGCAATTCACTTTCATAGGCGGCCACAGGTTCAAAATCTACTCTTTTCATGCCCCCCTGTTTTAAGGGAAAAATATTGTTGAGGCTAAAATGGTGTTGGACCCAATATCCTTTCTTGTCAAAATCGTATCCACTTCCAACATGCAACGTTGATACATGGTACCCTGTAAGCTCATCATTCTTAAAAAAATCTTGGCTCCATCTTTCCAAAGGCTCTAAACAATTATCCACAAATGTTTTATAGTTGCGTAACCTTTCAAATTCATTCTTGCCTTGGTTGGCATTGGTACATGCCTCATCCAAACCGATATTCGGTGCCACTTGATTCAGTAAAAAATGCTGTAGATACGTGGAATTTCTTTGTTTTTGGGAATTGGTGGAAGCCATGGTTGTTAGGCGCTCCCTATCCAAATCATCCATAAAGGGTGCTATGTATTTCAACCCCACCATCAAGGAAAAACGAAGAAGACCTAGTTTTGTACTCTTTGCTTTTTCCAAGGCTTCGGGATTCCTTACGGTCCTCATAGTCGGTTGAGATGGTTTTGAAGCGGAACCTTGGCCGGTATAATTGTTCAATGTGCCAAATCGGGGCAATCCTTTATGTGCCTGAAGTTCGATGGTCACAAACATGGGCGACGGCGATTCATAGACCACTGTTTCTTCCGTGGTATTCTGAGCGCTTATTGGTGACGCGGTCGTCATGAAAGCAAGGGCCAAGCCTAAAACATATCTTTTCATAGGATTGGTTTTATTCCCAGGTTACGATTCCGTCCAAAGTCAATAGCTTCTCATCATCGGTATTGATGACCGTTGAGTTCTCAAAAACCACACGTTTGGCATTGAAATCAATCCCAAGTCCATCCCCACATGCCGTAAAGAACCCTTGGTACGGTGAAGAACAGGCATGCCGGAATTCCACTCCGTTTTTCACAATGACCATGGAAATGGTCTTGTCTATATCTGGCGAGCCTCCAGTGGAAAAATCTGCGACCACGATCACAAATCCGTTTTGGTCATCACTGTAGACGAGTTCATTGTCCTGAACAGTGATATTTTCGGAAAGCAGCATCACCGATTTATCGGTTCCTGTGAGTGCTGCATTGCCCACTTCAATATTCACGACCGTCAACGAAGTGCCCAATTCCGTGTTTTCCTCTCCAGATAGCTGAATGGTGCCAGAAGCCTTTCCCGAAGCATCATCCCCTTGATTGTCCGGGTCATCTGATTGGCAATTGGCCAAACCAACTAAAAGGAAGCCCAACAGGAAGAATATAGGTGTCTTTTTCATAGTCAAATGGATGTAGTGTAGTATAGAACTATCTAAACTATTGATTCCAGACACCTTACACCATGATCACTTATTCATCGTTCATAAAACCAACATGACCGTAGTGTTTTGTTTGATAATCGTAATCCACTGGCACAAAGACAAAATAATGGTCCAAAACCTTTAAATTTGAGTTTGACCAATCTCAAGGCATGCCAGATTCCATAAAAAACATCTTTTTCGCACTGCTATTTTTTCCCCTTTGGGGAACTTCCCAACAAAATTTACTGGACTCGTTACAACAAGAACTGGCCAACCATGTAACCAAAGATTCCATTCGTGCCGGCTTATTGATCAAAATTGCTGGGGAAATGACCTATTCCAATCCTAAAGACGCCTTCCCTTTTGTGGAGGAGGCCATTGCCATATCCACCACAACGGATTGGTCTAAGGGAGAGAGCTACGCATTAAGACAGCAGGGGAACCTGCATTATGTCATGGGAGATGATCTTGCAGCGCTGGATGCTTATCAAAAAGCACAGCATTTGGCCCAAACCATAGGTGATAAAGCCCTTGAAACCTCATTGTTGAGCAACATTGGGAACATTTTTGCCGATTTGAAGCAATACGACAGGGCATTGGAAAATTATGAAGCCTATCTGAACTCCGCCCGAGCATTGGGCAATATTCCCGATGAGATCAAGGCCCTATCCAACATGGCCATCATTTATAACGACACAGAAAGATTTGAGGATGGGGTGAAATACCTTGAAAGGGCCCTAAAGCTTTCCAAACAGGAAAAAAATGACCTGTTCATTGCCGCCATCACCAACAATCTGGCCTTGGCCTACAAAAAACTTGGACAGTACCCAAAAGCGCTCATGCATTATCAAGAAGCGGCCGACCTTGCCCATGAGATAGGGAACAAATATATAGAGGCCTCTGCCCTGAATAGTATTGGAACCGTCAACATCATATTGAAAAACTACGAATTGGCCGCCATAAACGGGCAAAGGGCACTTGACCTATCCCAAGAAATCGAAGCAGTGGAATGGCAAGCAGACTCATGGAAGGTGATGAGTGAGGTCTATGAGCATGAGGGGAAAATGGCAGAGGCACTAAGTGCCTACAAGGAACATGTTCGTCTTCAGGACAGTGTGTTGAGTGAGGAAAAAAAGTCAGAACTGACCCGAAAGGAAATGCAGTTCAAAATGGAAAGGCAGCAGGCCGAGGCCGAAGAAGAAATCAGAAGACAGCAATTGGTCAAGAACGGTTATTTGGCCGGGGCCATCCTACTGGCACTGATTTCGATTGCCGGCTACTTTCTTTACAAGCGCAGACGTGATGCATTGGAGAAAAAAAGGGTGGCCGAATTCAATGCGAAGGTGGCCGAAACGGAACTCAAGGCGCTACGCTCCCAAATGAACCCCCATTTCATCTTCAACTCCTTGAACTCCATCAGTGATTTCATATCAAAAAATGATGTGAAGCAAGCTGATGAGTATTTGGTCAAATTTGCGAAGCTAACCCGTGCCATTCTGGAAAATTCGGAAAAAAAGTGGATTACCTTGGAAGAGGACCTCGAGCTAATGGAGCTTTACATGCAGATTGAATCCATCCGTATGGCAAACAAGTTCCAATACCATATCAACATAGACGAAACCATTGAACCGGACAATACCCTGGTTCCACCATTGATTTTGCAACCCTTTATAGAGAACAGTATTTGGCATGGGATAGCTCCTAAAAAAGGGGAGGGAGAAATCCACATAAACATTAAAAAAGAAGGGGATATGATTTTATGTACGGTGGATGACAACGGGATCGGACGCAGCGAAACCAAAAAGTTGGGAGGGAAAAAAAGCTCCTTGGGTGTCAAAATCACCAGTAATCGCATAGAGATCATCAACCATTTAAAGAACACCAAAGGCTCCGTTAACTTAGTGGACCAAAAGGAGGGCGTTCGGGTAGAAATAAGGTTACCTTTGGAACTTCAATTCTGACACTGCCATGCTAAAAGCCATTATCGTAGACGATGAACAACACTGTATTGACCGGCTAACCGATTTGTTGGAGTACAACGGTCATGAAGTTGAAATCATGGCATGTTGCAAAACCATATCAGAAGCCAAAAAGCAGATTTCCATGCTACAACCGGATGTTTTGTTCTTGGATGTGCAGTTAGGGAATGTAACTGGCTTTGATCTGTTGGCCCAAATAGACCGATTGGATTTTGAACTGATCTTCACAACTTCTTACGACAGGTATGCACTGAAGGCGTTCAAATTTTCGGCCTTGGACTACCTTCTAAAACCCATTGACAGAATGGACCTCATGGAAGCCCTTAAAAAAGTACGGGACAACAGAAATCTAAAGGAAACAGCCAAGAAAATCGATGTGTTGTTTCACAATTTCAAGGATGGTGCCGATCCATCCAAAAGAGTGGCCATCCCAACCATGGATGGATTTACCATGGTGGATACAGGCGATGTCATCAGGCTTCAATCCGATGGAAATTACACCCACATCCATACCAATGGCAACAAAAAGATCACAGCTTCCAGAACCTTGAAGTATTTTGAAGAAATGTTGGAGTCCAACAACTTTTTCAGGGTACATAAATCCCATTTGATCAACTTATCCTTTGTGGACAATTATGCCAAGGGAAAAGGGGGATACATTACCTTGACGGACGGCACCAAGATCGAAGTGGCCGTTAGACGTAAGGAAGAGCTCATCAAAAGGTTGGCGCCCAATTCTTGAAGCGTTTTTGGCTTACTCCTTCCCGTTTGCAATTTCCAAGGCTTTTTCAAGCACTTCATCCCTGCCTTCTTTTAGTCCTTGAATGGTCGGGCGTACTTCCACATCAACCTTTACACCTTTGCGTTGGGTTTCGGTGCCATCGGGATAAAAAATACCAATCCCAGAAATAGAGGTTTTTATCCCCCCTCCCAAATCCAAGCGGGACACATTGCCATCGGCTCCTGCAGTTTGACTCCCCACAGTCACCACATTATCGGCTGTTTGCAGCGCCATAGTAGTGAATTCGGCATGGCTTTGCGTAGTTTCATTCACCAAAAGCACAACTTTCCCGGAATAATTCTTTTTGTTTTTAAAGCTTCCACATTGCATACCATCCCGCCATTTGAACCTACCCGGGTAATCAAGGTCAGGATACGTCACCTTGAAAAAATTTCTTCGCTCTGGAACTAAATAATAGGCAATATGATACATGGTACCTTTTGGATAATTTCTAATATCGAAAATGATGGCCTTGGTATCTTTAAAACTTTCCATCATCTCTTTAACATCTCCCCTTTCCAATTTACCCATGTTCACATAACCAATAGTATCATGAATAATTTCCCAACTTTTTAAGTCATTAGGCTTTGACCTTAATGCGTCCACTTCAAAATATTCAACTTTTTCTTCTTTAATTTCATTGCCTCTTAGAACTTTGACTTTTCGCAATGATTTTTTTGTTGATCTTACAAATCTATATTTTAAAGTACGATTCTTTGCTGCCTCATTGGATCCCCAAACCAATGATTTGTTCTCTTCCATAAGTTCTTGAACTGGTATTTCGTCAAATGCTAAAATGACATCTCCCTTTTTTAATGGACAATTTAATTTTAAGGAATCCTTATAGAAGCCACTGACAACCAATTTATTGTTAAAGATTTCAGTTTTAAATGCGGGCCAAAAATATGTCTTTGGGTCTGTAGGTGCTCTAAACCAACCATGAGAGTCATCAATCTTCACCACCAATTTCTGTATCGCTTCATGAAACTCCTTTTCGGTGGCAGCAGATTGTAATTGGGGAATGGAAGTAAGCAATACCTCATCCCAAGGTTGATCGGTTAGGTATTTATAGGGAAAAAAGTATTCTACAATGTTCCAATATTTGAAAGCAATCAACAACCTCATATTTGGATTGGACCAATCCAAATCCTTGTATTCTGGTTCATTTTTTAAGGTAATGTTGCCCACTTGTTTATATTGGGCATACACGTAATGGTTTTTTCCCCGAAATCTATTTTTCTCTATAAACTTTAGTTTATCGGTAAGTTGCTGCGTGAAAATTTCTGGATTGTCAAACCATGAAAGGTCAAAGTTCTTATCAAAATAGTCCTGATCAGTGGCCTTGGAGCATTTTTTACAAATGGGAATTTCTCCTAGGTCTTCTATCCAATCCAAATAGATTTTGGATAGATCTTCTTTACTTTGGGCTTGTTCCACTTTTGGAATCACTTCCAACAGTTGTTCGTCCCAATTGAACTTACCCTTGGCGACTTGCGGATGGTAGTATTTTAAAAATCCCCAGATTTTTGCAGTGACAGCAAGTTTTTGTGTTTCATTGAGTTGTGGGGTAGTTGCAAAGCAAACAGATTGCGTCAATAGCAACCCGAAAAAGAAGACAATTTTGTTCATCACAATGATTTGATCAGCGTTTGGAACTCAATATAACCTTCATTCTTTCAGACACCTACAAACCCTAATCACATTTAAGAACATTTAACGCAAAACCAGCTAATTTTATGTGAGCTTTAATATTTGATTCCGACCTGAATAGCAAAAAGTCCATCAAACTTAAAAAATCGCCTACAAACGTTACAAAAATCATAAAACCCAGTAAAATTGGGATTTCCGGCCCTTATGCCCTAACTTTGCACCGCGATGAAAATCAAACTCCACGAGAGAAAAAATTGCAGGATTCTTAGTTTTAACTATCTGGTATTTCGAAACCAACCAGATAAGTTCATCCCACCTACCCGCTAATCAACCCACCTTTTTAAGGTAAGTATTGCGATGTGATGTTGTGAGCCGACCTCTACAACCTTATCATATCGTCCCGATTGCAACCGTCAACTAAAAATCCAAAATCATTATCGTACAAGAAAAAATCATTGTCATTAAAACCTATGATGCCTATACCCGGCTTTCCACCATGGAGGCCAACCGTTTTACCAATTTTCTTTTTGAACACCAAGAAGGAAAAAAAGCCACCAAAAAGGCCATCAGAAAAGCCATCCAGTATTCCACCAAAGACATTCCAGGACTTGGTGGATATGTCTTCTCCATGGAGGAAAAAGATGATATCCTAGGCTTGGCTGTAGTGAACAAAACAGGCATGGGTGATTACATCCCCGAAAATTTTCTGGTGTTCTTCGTGGTGCACCGAAACCATAGGGACAAGGGCATTGAACAGAAACTCTTGGAATACACCTTGCAATATTGCAAAGGCGATGTGGCCATCCACATCACAAGTCAAAACCAGTGCCCCAACAAGGAGTTTTTTGAAGCATACGGGTTCAACGAAACCCATACCGAAATGAGATTGAACAGATAAACCAGTATATGTTAAGAATTGAAGTAAAACCCGGTGAAAGCATTGAACGTGCCCTAAAACGTTACAAACGAAAATACAGGAATACCAAACGCTTGGAGCAAATTAGGGACCGACAGGAATTCACCAAAAAATCCGTGGAACGGAGAAAAACCATCAAAAAGGCCCAATACAAGGCAAAATTTCTGCAGGAGCAGGAAAACATTTAAAAACAAAAATCAGTATCAACAACAAAATGAGACTTTCAAAGATTAAAAGGGAAACAAAGTATGAAAAACGTTACAGTGTCAAAATGGGTGAATTGACCACCCAAGTCACTTACATAAAGAGGTACATTCTCGGGCTGCCCGTGCGCACATTGCACAAGTACCGGGAAACCTATTATGGCGAAGTAAAAGACTGTAAAGACTGCCAAGTAAGCGCATAAACAATACATAACCTTTTAAAAAAACTCAATGAAAGTATTAGTCATTGGCGCAGGTAACATGGGGCTTACCTATGCCACAGGTATGTCCAAATCCAAACTGCTGAAAAAGCGCAACATCATGGTTTTGGACAAGTCAAAAGAAAAACTGGAGGAAGTGGGCAAAATAGCCCATTTTGATGCCATAGACCGATTGGAGGACTGCGTTCCGAAGGCGGACATCATCTTTTTAGCAGTAAAACCCTACCATGCGGAAGAATTGTTCAAGCGCATGAAACCCTTGGTCAATCCCGAGCAATTGTTCATATCGATCATGGCGGGAGTCACCATCAACTATATTCAGGAGTCCTTGGGCATCCAAAAAGTGGTACGGGCCATGCCCAACCTGCCCGCACAGGTGGGCAAGGGATTGACCAGCTATGTTTCATCCGAAGAAGTTTCCCGACTGGAACTCTTCATGGTGGAAGGTTTGCTGGACACCACTGGAAAATCGCTTCGCGTAAAAAATGAAAAATACATTGATGCCTCCACAGGAATTTCAGGAAGTGGGCCTGCTTATGTATTCTATTTTATGCAGAGCATGATGGAAGCTGCCCTACAAATGGGCTTCTCCGAGAACGTATCCAAAGTTTTGGTGAGCCAAACCTTTACAGGTGCCGTGGAACTCTTCAACCAGAATAACCTAACCCCGGATACTTGGATGGAACGGGTGGCCTCCAAAGGAGGAACTACCAGGGCCGCACTGGACTCCATGGAAGACAACAACGTAAACGAACTAATAAAAGAAGCGGCCTTTGCTGCTTTTAACAGAGCCGTAGAACTAGGCGAAGAATACTAAATCATGCATAAAGAACTCGTGGTCATCAAGGTAGGAACCAATGTGATGACCAACAAAGACAACAGAATAGTACGACCCGTGCTCGATGGTTTGGTACAACAGATTGCTGAATTATACGAACGCGATATCATGACCATTTTGGTCTCTTCTGGATCGGTAATTGCAGGTAAAGAAGTATTGGGGAAATCTAAAATTAAAGACAAGACCCAACGCAGACAGGT
Source organism: Allomuricauda sp. (assembly GCA_020434915.1). Taxonomy (GTDB): domain Bacteria; phylum Bacteroidota; class Bacteroidia; order Flavobacteriales; family Flavobacteriaceae; genus Flagellimonas. Next base: position 10,027 of record JAGQZL010000082.1, read on the forward strand.
GTATTCATCCATTGGTCAACCAAGAATGATGCGCCATTACTATAACATTTTTAATGATTATGGTATGAAATGCGCCCAGGTACTTCCAACCAAAAGGGATTTTAACCCAGGGGTGCACCGGGACAATATGATCAGCTGTATCGAAGGATTGTTATCTGAAGGAGTGGTGCCCATTGCCAATGAGGATGATGCCGTTTCTGTGGCCATGTCCATGTTCTCGGACAATGATGAGCTAGCCACCTTGCTGGCACAATTGATGAACGCCGATAAGCTTATCTTGATGACGGACATTGACGGGTTGTACAATGGCCATCCCGATAAGGAAGATTCCAAGGTGATCGAGAAAGTAGAGCCGCGGGAAGATTTGGATAAGTACATCGAAGAAGGCAACAAGGCCGAAGGAGAAGGTCGGGGCGGCATGGGCTCCAAATTGAACTACGCCCAAATTGCCGCAGCGAACAATATTCCATCCTACATCGTCAACGGAAAAAAAGAAAATGTAATACTGGATATCGTAGAAGGAAAAAAAGTGGGAACCGAAGTTTCCCTTTAAATTGAAAGCAATGAAATTATTGAAAACAGAAATAAAGAACAACGTATTAAAAGACATGGAGCAGATCCTAGACGAAAATCGGGACGAACTGCTCCGAGCCAACCAGAGGGATCTGGATGCTTTTGATCGGGACGATCGGGCACTTTATGATCGTTTGGTGGTGAATCAGAAGAAAATTGACCTAATGATACAAGCTGTGAGGGAAGTACGGCTGCAGGACGATCCCGTAAACCAAGAAATTTTAACCCGCGAACTGGACAATGGTCTAAAGATCATAAACAAAACAGCTCCTTTTGGGACCATCATGATCATTTACGAATCACGACCAGACGTTACCGTGGAAGCAGCCGTACTAGCCTTTAAGTCCAACAACAAAATCTTGTTGAAGGGGGGCAAAGAAGCCTATCACAGCAATAAAGTATTGGTGAAATTTTGGCACCAAGCCTTGGAGAAAAACCAACTTCCCATAGATTTCATCCAATTTTTGGAAATGGACCGCGCTCAAACACAGGAATTTTTGAAAAACCCGAATC
>JAGQZL010000083.1 GCA_020434915.1 Allomuricauda sp.
TACTGCAGTATTACACTTATCGTCCTTTGCCGGACGCAGGAATCCAGTGTGTCTAACAAGGGAATAAGTCTTAGAGCAGCCCTTTTTTCTCCAAAGTTTTTTGAAGGTTATCGTGATTTTCCCAGAAACGGTCTTCAATTTTTTTCATTACCGTATCATAGCCGGGATAGGATTTTAGGGAATCCAAAGCTGGGTCCATGGCCATAAATAAGATCATCCAATATTGAAAATGATTTTTGGTCGAAAACTTTTCATATTCTTCAATGGCTTCTGCATACTTTCCCTCATAAGCATAGAGGACAGCCATACTGGCAGGTTGGTAAATTGACTGGTCATTTTCGCAATAGTCCGCGTAGGATGCAATGAGTTGATCCGCCTCATTTTGAAACCCCATTTTTTCGTAAGTAACCCCGATTTTAATATCCTCTTGGGGATAAATGTTCAACCCCCTTACTTTTCTTATGTCATTAAAAGGTTTGTAATAATGGTATGCGCTATCAAATTCCCTTTGGAAATAATGCAACTTGGCAACTTCTTGTAAAATATCGAGTCGGGTAGTATCTTTTCTCAATTCCCGTTTTAAGGCGTTTAATGTCTGTTTAAGGTCCTTGTTCTTGGCATAGCGGATAAAAGCCTTTAAATATGGGGCGTAATAGTTCTCAGGATTGACTTCTAACGATTTGTCAATATACGTTAAGGCTTCATCGATAAACCCAGATTGTGCAAGGGCATTGCTCAGGTTAAGATAGATATAGCTTTGCGTAACCTTGTTCTCCGCTACATCCAATTGAATGCCCTTTAGGGCATTTTCCAAATATTTCCCAGTATCGGGCAGGGCATTTGAGTAAATGGAAGATAACATATTAACTATTGCCGATGAATTTGGGTTGTATTCCAAAGCCTTTTCCAAATATGGGATGGCCAATCTGTAATCCTCAATATGCATATAATACAAGGCCTTGGCAATTAGGCTCTCCGTTAATTTGGAGTCTAGCAACAAAGCTTTATCGGCATAATTATTTATGGTTTCGGTAAACTGTTTTTCTTTTTTGTAGAGATCAAGATAATAGTACGCAATGGCCAAATCGGCATAGGCCAAGGTAAATTGAGGGTCTTCTTCAATGGCTTTCTCAAATAAAGGAATGGCTTCCCATAGTCCCTCAATGGTTTCTCGATTAAAAGGTTCCTGGGCCTTCAGGTAATAATCGTACGCCACAAGATTGTCTGTGGGCTTCTTGTCAATCTGTTCCAGTTCGGATGGGGTGATCCTGGCCTGGATGGCATCGGCGATTTTTTTGGCCACCTCATTTTGCAGGGCAAATACATCTACCAATCCATAGCTATATTGTTCCCCCCACACGCGCGTATCCGTAGCGGCATCGATCAATTGGATGTTCAGCATTACTTGGTCACCAATTTTTTGACCACTGCCTTCCACGATATAACTCACGTCCAACTCTTTCGCGATTTCTCCGATGTTCTTGTCGGAATGGCGGTATTTTTCAACGGAAGTACGGCTTATGACCCGTAAATCTTCAATCTTTTGTAGGTTGCCCAACGAGGCTTCCATCAAGCCATTGACAAAATAGAGGTTGGTGGAATCACTACTCTCATTTCTAAAAGGGAGCACGGCTATGGATTTCTCGATAGTGTCTTTGGATGGATTTTTGGCAGGGGTGGAGGAGGGGGTCAAAAAATTGCCCAACCCGATAAGTATCAATATTACGGCAGCCAATAATGGCCATTTGTAGCGTTGAAAAATGGTGGAGGTTTCTTCATTTTGCACAATGGGTTCCAATTTTCCCACTTCTCCAGGCGGATGGCCGTAGTGTTCGCGAAAACATTTGATAAAATAGGAGGTGCTGCCAAAACCTACTCGATAGGACACTTCTGAAACGGTCAGGCCGGAGTCCTACAACAATTCCATGGCCAATTCCAATCGAATCTGTCGGATAAACTGGCTGGCCGAAAGCTCGGTCTGTTTTTTGCACTTGCGCAACAGGTTGGATCGGCTCATGTGCATGGCCGCTGCCAATTCGGATACCCCAAAATGCTCATTGTCCAGGTTTTCCAGGATAATGGTCTTGGCCTGATCAGTGAATTTTAGCCCTTTGGGTTGTTCCGACATCGTGTTTTTATGGATTGGCAGGTATGCTGGTCTGCACAAATATAAGTGATTCATTCCCACGGTGAAAATGCACGTTTTGCCGCATAATTTATACCCCCGCGCCATAATTTTCATCAGCCGTGCACCCCTTATGTTTTTCGCGGCATAGGTGATTGGTGCTGCATCAACCTTTACGGGAACTTTGTACTGTAAAATTTAATGTTCAACAAATCAAAATTTAAAGTCATGAGAAATTTTCAATTCAAATCCGTAAAAAAAGTAAGTTATGTAGTGTTGGTGGCAGCGGTAAGTTTAACCGCCTGTGGTCAGCAAAAAACCAAGTCCAATGAAAAGGCTACTGCCAAAACCGAGGTAAAGGCACCGGATATGGCATTACAGGCCGCTGTAGTTACTGGTAACCTGGATGTGGTAAAACAACACATTGCTGCTGGTACCGATCTAAATGAAAAGGATGCCCTAAGTGGTGCCACGCCATTGATTACTGCCATCACCTTTGATAAAAATGACATTGCCCAGGCTCTGATTAATGCCGATGCCAATCTAGCCATCAAAAACAATGATGGTTCCACGGCACTCCATGTGGCCGCATTTTTCTGCAGGGTAGAGGCTGTTCAAATGTTGATGGATGCTGGCGCTGACAAAACCATCAAGAACAACTATGGGGCAACACCCCGTGAAACGGTCATGGGCCCTTTTGAGGATATCAAACCCATCTATGAAATGATGCAACAACAATTGGCCCCGATCGGATTGAACCTTGATATGGACGAAGTGGAGAAAACTCGTCCCGTGGTTGCCATGATGTTGCAATAATCTATAAAAACGAAGCAATCATGAAAGCTGCAAGAAGACACGATATTGACTGGCTAAGGGTAATAACCATAGCATTGCTTTTGATCTACCATATTGCCATCATTTTTCAGCCATGGGCCATGTTTGTAGGCTTTGTGCGTAGTGAAAAACCGTTGGAAAGCCTTTGGGTACCCATGACCATGCTGAATGTATGGCGCATTCCGATCCTGTTCTTTGTTTCGGGAATGGGACTCTACTTTGCCATGCGAAAGCGCAATTGGAAACAGTTGATAGGGGAGCGAACCCGTCGTATTTTGGTACCGTTGTTGTTCGGTATCGTGGCCATTGCACCTTTGCACATGTATTTGTTCCAGGCTTTTTATAAGCTACCGTTTGGGTATTATCCACACATGGGCCACCTGTGGTTCTTGGGGAACATCTTTGTGTATGTGTTGTTGTTCCTGCCCATCTTTTATCTTTTAAAGAATAGGGAAGGGGGTACGTTTAGACAATTGTTGGATAAGGTGTTGTCCAATCCGGCAGGACCATTGTTGATTTCCCTGTTCTTTATGTTGGAGGCTTTTTTGGTGAAACCACAGATCTATTCCTTGTATGCCCAAACCTGGCATGGGTTCTTTTTGGGTGGCTTGGCGTTCTTTTTCGGGTACATGTTCGTGTATAGTGGCACACATTTTTGGACAACCATTAAAAAATGGAAGTGGGCCTATTTGGCATTGGCTTTGGGGTTATACATCTTGCGCTACATTGAGTTCAATTTGGAGGCTCCAGGATATTTAATGGCATTGGAATCCAATTGCTGGATTTTTGGGGTATTTGGAATTGGCTATTCGTATTTGAACAAACCTAGCCGCATATTGGGTTATTTGAGCCAAGCGGCCTATCCGGTCTACATCATCCATATGTTTGTGATGTATTTGGGGGCCGATTTGATCTTGCCCATTCCCATGCATCCGATGTTGCAGTTTTTGGCGGTGACAATATTCACCTTTGCCGTATGCTATCTGTTGTACGAATTTCTGATTCGAAGGATTTGGTTCCTACGACCCTTGTTTGGATTGAAGGGGAAGCAGATAACCCCCAATAAAACAAAGGTGTTGGCAAGGGAATCCTAATGCCTGGCTATTGCCCCATATTTGGATTGGTTTCCGTATGGGGCATTTTATAACAACCCATTGGAAATAAATTTTTGGAACGAAAGCGTAACATTTTTTGTTAGGTAGAGACCTATCGAAAAATAAAAATTATTCCTTGTCCATTGGCAAGGCAGCCTTCGAGTTCGACCTCTCAAAATTTTTGAACCTTAAAAAAGGTCGAAAGAGCATCATCAATAAGAAGGCTTTCAGTGAAACTTACTTAAATGAAACTAGTCAAAAGATTATTAAAGGTTGTTGTTGCCCTGATCGGGCTATTGATTCTTACCATTCTCATCATCATTGGGGTTGATGCACAAAGTACCAGCTACCTGAAAGTCAAAAAGAACCCTTCTGCAAGCAAGGATTCCTATTTGATTACCCATGTGAACGTAATCCCGATGGATCGGGATACTGTTTTGACCAATAAAATGGTCTATGTGAAGGATGGGATAATAGAAGCCATTGCGGATGATCTTGCAATTGATAACGTTGAGATTTTGGATGCCCAAAACAAATACCTCATGCCAGGACTGATTGATATGCATGTACATGTCTGGGATCGGTACGAGTTGGGTCTCTATCTTTCCAATGGGGTTACGGCCGTGCGAAATGTTTGGGGAATGCCCATGCATTTGCGGATGAAGGAAGACATCAATAATGATAAAATTATTTCCCCCATGTTCTTTACTACGGGACCAAAACTGACGGGACCTGAATTTATTGGGGATGATAATCTCAATTTGGTGGACCCTGAAGAAGCCAAGAACAAAGTGGTCATATACAAGGATCGGGGTTATGATTTTATAAAAACCTACTATGGCCTTACACCGGAACTGTTCAATGCGGTGTTGGAACAGGCAAGAGAATCAGATGTGGATATTGTAGCGCATCCATCCCAAAAGGTTCCTTATTCCTACCATTTTGATCCCCAGATAAAATCCATTGAACATACGGAGGAGTTTGTGCAACAACCGTTGGAATATGCTTTGGACACGGTGAAATTACAAGGTGTGGTTAAGCTATATAAATATGCCGAAAACAGCAGACATTGTCCTACGTTGGTGGTCTTCAACAACATCTATCAAATGATGATGGACGACCAGATTTTGGAATCGGAGTCGCTGGGATATATGAATCCCCTGATCCAAAAGGTAGATAGCAAGGCCCAGTTTGATAGATGGCATAATGCCAAATTGGAGGATGCCACAGTGGTGGATAGAATAAAAAACCAACATGAATTTCACCTGTACATCATCAAAAAGCTCCATGAGGCCGGTGCCACCCTAATCTGTGGCACGGATGCAGGTATTGGCGTTACGTTGCCGGGGTTTTCTATTCACCAAGAACTGGCATTCTATCATGAAGCTGGACTTTCCAATTATGAAGTGCTGAAAACCGCTACTTTAAATGCTGCCGAAACACACAAGATCATGGGCAACATGGGAAGCGTGGAAGAAGGAAAAATGGCCAATCTTTTGTTGTTGGATGCCAATCCGTTGGAAAATCTTCCTGCATTGCAAAACCCAACCATGGTTTTTGTAAAAGGAAGAAAGTTGGATCGAGAAACCCTGGATGTTTTTGAGGGAAAAGCCAAAAACCGCAAAAACCTGGTAGCCTCTGGGTTGCGGTATGCCGAAAATCTGATGGTTGAAAAATAGTGTGCTACTGTTTGCTTAAATTGCCATATGAAAGTTGCAGGGAATCTACTTTTGATACTTTTATCGCTTTTGGCAGTATTTCACGTTCTGGTTATTTTGGACCTATTCCCTTATGGGCAGACCTGGGGTGGATCCATTGAAGACCAATCACAAGTAATTATTTATGAGGGATTTTCGATTGTATCCACTCTTATATTTATGCTTATCGTAGCCATTAAATTGAATTATCTCAAAATCAAAAAACTGAAAAAAGCTGCTGATATCGGAATTTGGGTTATGGGCATCTTTTTTACTCTCAGTTTCATAGGAAACCTTACTTCTAAAGGCGAGCTGGAAAGAACCTTCTTTATTCCTATATCCATTGTTTTGGTGCTGTTGACCTTTAGATTGGCTTTTTTTAAAGGGAAATAACATGTTTTAAAGTCTTATTCTTTAAAGCTTCCATTTTTTAAGCAAATATGCAATTTGGAAGACTAGTGGTTTTCAGCCATTTTGGGAATTGGCAACAAACATTCTGAGTCATGAAATTTATTTGTTGGACCTTTGTTTTGGTATGTTCCATGGCAAATCGGTCTTTCAAAGAGGTAGTTAAGGATTTCTTTGGTAAGAGGCCAAAAGAGGTTCAAAATACCTCCCTGCGGTAAACATGTATGTAATTTTCTTCTAATTTTAGATGCGTAAATGTTTATAAGATAGTCTCGGACACCACTGGGAGTTTACCGTTGTGTTCGATTATTGCCATGCAGCTATCCTTTAAAATTAACCTCATGAAACTGACTTCTCCTTTGAAGCGGAAAATCGTAACCATTGTTTGCCTGTTGTTCCTAGCGCAAATGTCACATTCCCAGGTCACGGAAACGGATAGTACCCGTACGGCCTTAATGGACCTGCTGCAAGATTATGAAGCTGACAACATAGGACAAAGTCCGGAAAGTTTGGTGCAGCTATTGGAAAAGGCGCGGCAACTTCAGAACATCGGCATCAAAAGTGAAATGAAGCTATTGCTGGACAGTATTGGACCTGCAATGGATTTTGAAAATTTTGCCCGCAAGGAGTTTCTGTATCTATTGGTCCAATCCAGGAACGAACTTTTTCATCATGAATATGCCAAGGCATTGCAACACGGAGAGGAGGCATTGGAACACGGGAATTTTTCAAAACCTGATGAGTTGATCTACATATATTCCACGCTTGCCACTTGCCATTACTACACTTCTTCCTATGAAAAAGCATTGGCGTCCCACCTCAAGGCGTTGGAGATTTGCGAAAAGAACCCAGAATTGGACTGTTTGCCTGGAATCTTCAATAATATCGGGGTGGTGTATATGGGAACAGGAGATTGGAAAAAAGCACAGGAATACACGCAAAGTGCTTTGGATAAATCCACCATTACCAACAACACTTTTGAACAATCAAGAGCCATCGGCAATATGGCTATCATCTATGCAGAGCAGGGGGATTTTGATACCGCCGAAGCATGGTTTTTAAAGGATTTGGAAATATACCTGGCGACAGGGGATAGTATTTCTGCAGCTAGGAACTACAACAATTTGGGCAGGTTGAATGAAATGCAGCAACACTATGAAAAGGCCCTTTCCTATTATCAAAAAGGATTGAATTTGGCAACATCCCAAAACGATTCCCAATCCATGGCACTGGGGTATCAAAATGTGGGATGGATGGAACACAAAACTGGGAACAATGCCAAGGCATTGGAGTTTTTCGGTTTGGGAATGGCCCTGAACAAGCAACTTGGGAATAGGGACAAGCTACGGGATGCCTATCTTAATCTATCCGAATTCTACAGTACCATCAACCAACCTGACAAAGCGTTGGAGTACTTTAAAAACTACCATGACTTGAACGACAGCATTGTAGGGGAGGAGCGTTTGAAGGCCATCAGCGAGCTGGAAGTTAAATTTGAAACCCAACAAAAGGAGAACGAACTCCTCAAACTATCCAAGGAAAAACAGGAGGGAGAGCTTGTAATCGCCAAGCAGGATCGAAGGGTACGGCAACTTTCCTTCGGATTGGGGGCCATCGCTTTGATTGGCGCATTGGGTTTTGTGCTTTTCAGACAACGGTTAAAAAACAAGAAACAACACGAGTTGATCTTGGCCATTTCCGAAACCCAGACAGAGGAACGAAAACGTATCGCCCAAGACCTGCACGATAGCATTGGCGGTTCCTTGGCATTGACCAAGTCCAAATTTGAGGTGGCCAAAAATAAGTTGTCGGCACCCTTGCCAGAAATGGAGAGTGCGTTGCAAACCCTGGAGCAGACCACCAACCAGGTCCGTCAGATTTCCCATAACCTGATGCCCGGGGAATTGGTACGGTTTGGTCTGGTGGCAGCCATCAACACCTTGCTGGAAAACTTGAATGAGGAAGAAATCAATGCCCAGTTCTTGAGCAATCAAGGAGAGGAACGTTTGGAACCTCTGAAAGAAATCCAATTGTACCGAATTGTACAGGAAGCATTGCAAAACGTATTGAAACATGCCCACGCCAAAAACCTGTTCATCCAATTGAACAAACACAAGGAACAACTCACCTTGATGATCGAGGATGATGGAAACGGCATCGTAAATTCCACCCACGAAGGCATGGGCCTTAAGAACATCAAACAACGGGTGCAACTACTAAAAGGAGTCTTTTCGATAGACAGTGCTCCTAACCGAGGAACCATTTTGAATATTCAAATACCCGTATAAGATGATTTCAGTACTCATTGCAGACGACCACATGTTGTTTAGACAAGGGATAGCGGCCATGTTGGCTGAATTTGAACAGCTGGAAATTGTAGGGCAGGCTGCCAACGGACAAGAAGCGTTGGATATTCTGGAGACCACCACACCGGATGTGCTGCTGTTGGACATTGAAATGCCCGAAGTGGATGGTTTTCAAGTTTTAAAAGCATTGAAGAAAAGGAAGTCGACCACAAAGGTCCTCGTACTGACCATGCACCATTCCGGTGCGTTTGTGCAGAACATTGTCTCGGCCGGGGCAGATGGGTACCTCAAAAAAGACTCCGATCAGCATATTTTGATAGGTGCCATAGAACAAGTACATACATCTGGGAGCTATTTTCCACCGGAAACTACCCAAATGGTCATCCAAAGTCTTCGAGAAAAAAACAAGCAGGGTATGGTAACACCCCGCGAAAAAGAGGTGATCCTGCTTATTGTGGAAGGACTTACCACAAAGGAGATTGCCGAACGCCTTCATTTGAGCAAGCATACGGTGGAGTCGCACAGGCAGAACATCCTACTCAAGTTAGAGCTGAAAAATAGTGCTGAGCTGGTTAAATACGCCCTTAAAAAAGGGTGGGCCTAGTAGTTTACAGCCATTCTTGGTTTTAGGTTGTAGCGGCTAAAAATATGAACCGTGCGTAACGGAACTTGCAGTCGTTAATCCATAAAACCGATATTGTGAGATACTTCATTGTACTATTTTTGTTTTTGGCGGCCTGCTCAAAGAGTTCTACGGATCCTGCCCCTGGCATGGCCGTTCCTTTGGATGAGGAAGATGTTTTGGAAACCGTTGACAACTTGTTTCCCTTTCAGGCAAATCAAACTTTTGAGGCGCTCTATGTGGCTGCCAGACGTGGTTCCAATCTGGACTGGTACTTCCATTTTCATCAAGATGGGACCTTGGATGTGTTGTTCACTACCGATATGCACCAAGACTTCTCTTTTTCTGGGACCTACACCTACAACAATGATCAAATAACCATTCAGATGCCGGCAGGTCCTACCATGCCATTTCCGGCAGGGTTAAATGAGACCAGTTTGGTGATCATGCCCCAATTTGGTCTGGTGGCGGCTTTTGCCACCAGTGAAATGGTAGCCATTTGCATCGGCCACGGACTGAACACCCAAGCGCCACCCAGGGCACAGGCAAACTACGGGTGCCCCGTGATCAATGTGCAGGCCGCCAGTAGCGAGGAAAATGCCATTGAATTGGTGCATAGGGCAGTTCCTACGGAATTTCCGGTACTCGGTTCCATTTTCAGGCAACAGGACACCCATGTGCAAGGATCTGCCAACCCGCTCATACGCCGTGGTTATGGCATTTATCGACAATCGGGAAATAACTTTTATGCAACATTTAGCATCGCCAAGGATTTTGCTGAATTTGCCCGGGGACAATTGCCTTTTGACCTTGGTAATGTGAGTGCACCCTTTGATGACTACAACATTATCAGTGGTTCTTTCGGGAACAATGGCCAGCAACTGATCGTGGATCAGTTGAGCCCTGAAGATGGGCCGTGTACCCTTCGGTAGCATCCGTGAATTTCAATAGGGGGAAAGGTTCTAGTAGTTTTCAGCCATTTTGGGATTTGGTGCAATGCCATTAAAAATAATAGATTGATTTACAAGACCTTGCAATTATCAAATTGCCAAAGAAAATAAACCAAAAAACAAAGTAAAATCTTAAAAAAGTGAATTATGAAAAGAAATGTAAAGGTATTGTTGTTTTTGTTCGTGGTGGCCGCTTCCATGACTACCATGACATCCTGTAGAAAGGATAGCGGGGAAAGACCGTATGAAGCTCCGGAGGGAGATTATGGTTATATGGAATACGAATCCATCTCCGTGGCATAACCCAATTTCAACGTTTGTGCATCAAAACCATCTTGAAAGAGATGGTTTTTTGTTTTTAAGAACGACCTGTGAAAATGTAAATCTTTGATAATTAGGTAAAAACCCCAAAATTTTTAAGGTTTTCGTGCAATGTATCATCATTTGAATTCTATATATTTAGATTTCAATAGATTACTATTGATTTTTCTCCCCCTTTTTTTTTTTTTTTTCTTTTTTTTTTTTTTTTTTCTGTGGTTTTTCCCGATCTTGGCGACCTCTTGCCAAGATGGAGGGCGTGGTCAGCCTTGTGCGAAAAAATCTGTTTGTCAACCTCCACTGGTTTGCTCGGGGGGGATCTGCGGCGATAGCAAGAAACAGTTGGCCAAGCAGGTCAAGCTGTCATACATCGAAGGGAACGGGGATGTCGCGCCCGTCACCTTTGGTCCTGGGCTGAAACGACCTAGACACGCGAGGCTCGCAACGCGACGTTTTCGTGATCGTTGGGGGTTGTTTGGAAACTCGCTTCACTTGTTGACCTCTGTTTCTTTGGTTTCGACGAGTGATGCAACACAAGTCTATGGTGAAAAACAAGGTTTTCAGCTCCTTGCAGGAGGAAGTGCCATGAAACGAGAAGTACGTCTGCCTAGCGTCTTGCGCGCGGGTTT
>JAGQZL010000084.1 GCA_020434915.1 Allomuricauda sp.
CCTTCAGATTGTGATACCGTATTTTTGGATTTAGCCATTTCATCTCCAACAGCTTGCTTTTTTTTTTTTTTTTTACAGGCAACGACCAACAATCCTGTCAAAATATAAAATAACAACTTATTCATTATCTGATATTTACACTTATAAAATTACGGACAGCAAAATCCAACGCCGTCTTTTTAACAAAATTTTATCTGTCAAATATACGTGTAAATTCAAAATACCATATTACATTTGTATATACAATTGTTGTTTAGACATGAATGTAGAAGAAATCATTAAAACATCCAAAAAATTACCATTGGAGTCCAGAACACTGATTCATCTTTCGCTCGTATGCAATAAAATCAACGAGTCTATGGGGAATGCATTAAAACCATTTGATGTTTCCCTTCAGCAATTCAACGTCCTACGCATTTTGAGAGGACAAAAGGGCGCACCGGCCAATCTGTCTACATTGAACGAACGGATGGTCACCAAAATGAGCAACACCACCCGTTTGGTGGACAAACTATTGGCCAAAGGTTTTGTCATTAGGAATGTATGCCCTTCCAATAGACGTAAAGTGGAGATATTGATTACCGACCAAGGCTCGAAAGTCCTTTCCGAAATGGACAAAGCAGTTACCGAAGCTGAAATCGGCATGGTACAACATTTTAACAAACAAGAGCTTGAACAAATAAATCATCTATTAGACAAATTTTGAATCAATGAACAGCATTCTAGAACATAGAACCTGGCGTTATGCCACCAAAAAATTTGATGCGACCAAGAAAATATCCGAACAGGATTTGGAAATCCTATTGGAAGCCACTCGTTTAAGTGCATCCTCCTACGGTCTTCAGCCCTATCATGTATTGGTGATTACAGATCCAAAAATCAGGGAGCAATTGAAACCTGCTTCTTGGGGACAATCCCAGATCACGGATGCTTCGCACTTGATCGTATTTGCCAATGTAACCGACTTTGGGGAAGAATTGGTGGATGATTATCTCGCCAACGTAAGCGAAACCCGAAATATTCCTGCCGAAGGATTAAAAGGGTACTCGGATTTTATGAAATCCAAATTGATGGGACTTCCCCAAGAAACCAAAAATATGTGGACAACCAAGCAGGCCTACATTGCTTTTAGCAATTTGATGCAAGCCGCCGCGGAGTTGAAAATCGATACCTGCCCCATGGAAGGTTTTGAATCCGACAAATACAATGAGATTTTGGGGCTGGACGAAAAAAATCTGAATGCGGCCGTAGTATTGCCCATTGGGTACCGATCTGAAGAGGACGAAACCCAACATTTACCAAAAGTGAGAAAATCAAAAGAAGTATTATTTACACATATATAAATCACAAACCTTTTTAAAAAACAGAAATTAAACAACAGTATGAAAAAGACAATTTTAAGCCTAGCATTGATTACACTATTTGGTGCCTCAGCAATTGCCTACCCATTGGAAAAAGAAACCAAGGAGGTAAAAGCTTCCGAAAGCACCGTGACCTGGAAAGGTTACAAAGTGGGGGGATCCCATACAGGAACCATTGCCCTAGAGTCCGGTTCTTTGCAATTTGACGGCGAAAAACTGGTTGGTGGCGAATTTGTGGTGGACATGACCAGCATCAACACCACCGATTTGGAAGGCGACTACAAAAACAAGTTGGACGGCCACTTGGCTTCCGACGACTTCTTTGGAGTGGTCAATCACCCAACCGCAAAGTTGGTTTTCACCAAAGTGAAAGCGACCGGCAAAAACTCTTATGATGTAACTGGCAAATTGACCATAAAAGGTACTACTGAGCCTATATCTTTTGAAGTATCCGTATATGGTGACAAAGCAACTGCCACTTTAAAAGTTGACAGGACAAAATACGACGTAAAATATGGTTCTGGCATTATCGGTACCGCCAAGGACAAATTGATCTATGACGAATTTGATTTGGTAGTTGATTTACAGATGTAATCAATCCATGTTTAGTGTGTGAAAATCCCGTTCAGGAACATCTTGAACGGGATTTTTTATTTTAAAACAAAACAATGTTTGTCGGTTAAAATTTCCTCCCTATATTTGAGGCAATGAACAACAGAGTAGCAAATAACTGGTGGTGGATGAACTTACGTAAAACGTCGTGAGCTAAGTCCCCATTATAACCATACAAGAGGCTTGTCATCACGACAGGCCTTTTTTAATTTATATAGTTTAAGATGAGTTATACCCTCAGTACACATTACAAAAAAATTCTGGCAGATACCATTACCCCGGTGAGTGTCTACCTCAAGATTCGGGACAAGTTTCCCAACAGCATCTTGTTGGAAAGTAGCGATTACCACGCCAACGACAACAGCTTTTCATACATCTGTTGCAACCCCATTGCGTATATCAAAGTTGAAAATGAAACCATCACGCATAAATTTCCCGATGGTTCAAAGGAGGAACGACCTATTGGCCCAGACACAGATGTAACCCAAGTGATTCACAATTTTGCACAGCAATTCAAAACCGCGAAAAATGGGTTTAAGTTTATCAACAATGGACTCTTTGGTTATATGGCCTATGATGCAGTACGGTATTTTGAAGACGTCGAGATTTCCAAAAAGGAAGATTCTGTAAGCATCCCCGATATCTACTACGCCGTTTACAAAAATATCATTGCCATCAACCATTTCAAGAATGAAGCTTATCTGTTTGCACATTGTTATAACTCCGAAAGCAATGTGGACGAAATTGCGCAGCTTTTCAATGTAAGGACCTTCGCTTCTTACAATTTCAATAAGGAAGGAGCACCACAATCCAATTTGGAGGACGAGGAATACAAAGAGCATGTGGCATTGGCCAAAAAACATTGTCAACGTGGTGATGTGTTCCAATTGGTGCTTTCACGTAGGTTCACCCAAAAATTTAAAGGGGATGAATTCAACGTATACCGGGCTTTACGTTCCATCAACCCCTCCCCTTACCTCTTCTATTTTGATTATGGCAACTTTAAAATATTCGGAAGTTCACCAGAAGCACAATTGATCGTAAAGGATGGTAAGGCAGAGATCCACCCCATCGCAGGTACCTACAAACGTACCGGAAACGACGAAAAAGATGCTGAACTGGCCAAACAATTGGCGCAGGACGACAAGGAAAATAGTGAACATGTGATGTTGGTGGATTTGGCACGCAACGACCTGAGCCGAAATGGAAATGCCGTGAACGTGGAAACCTATCGAGAGGTCCAATATTTCTCCCATGTGATCCATTTGGTATCTAAAGTGACCGGCCAAAAAAAGAAGGACATCAGCACCATGAAGGTTGTGGCTGACACCTTCCCCGCCGGTACATTGAGTGGCGCCCCTAAACACATGGCCATGCAACTCATTGAAAAGTATGAAAAAACCAGTCGAGCCTATTATGGTGGTGCCATCGGTTTCATGGATTTTGAAGGCAACTTTAACCACGCTATCATGATCCGCACCTTTTTGAGCAAGGACCACGAATTGCACTATCAAGCTGGAGCTGGATTGGTGGCCGCATCGGACCCAGAGGACGAACTACAGGAAACCTACAACAAACTCGGCGCATTGAACAAAGCCTTGGAAATTGCCGAAACAATCTAAGCCATGGGAAAGAAGATTTTAATGATAGACAATTACGATAGCTTCACCTACAACTTGGTGCACTATTTGGAGGATTTGGATTGCGAAGTGACCGTAAAACGAAATGACCAGCTCAACTTGGAGGAAGTGAAGCCGTTCGATTATATCGTCTTGTCGCCTGGACCTGGAATTCCTGATGAAGCAGGGCTACTGAAAGAAATCATCAAAACCTACGCCCCTACCAAACGAATTTTTGGAGTTTGTTTGGGGTTACAGGCCATTGGTGAAGTGTTCGGTGGCACCTTGGTAAACTTGGACCAAGTGTATCATGGTGTGGCTACCACCATTACAGTGACCAAGGACGACCCTATTTATAAAGATATGCCAAAAAACCTACAGGTGGGACGTTACCATTCTTGGGTAGTGGACCCCAACGTACCGGAAGTTTTGGAAATCACCTCGGTAGATGAAAACGGACAAATTATGTCCCTTCGTCATAAAGAGTTTGATGTAACGGCCGTACAATTTCACCCCGAATCCGTACTGACCCCCGAAGGAAAACAAATGCTAAAAAATTGGTTGGAAAATGAAAGAGACACTAAATAAGCTTATCAATCACGAAATACTCCCCAAGGAAGAAGCCAAACAGATTTTGGTAAACATCGCCAAGGGAGATTACAATACGTCACAGATTGCCGCATTCCTCACCGTGTATATGATGCGGAGCGTGACCATTGAAGAATTGGAAGGCTTCCGTGATGCCCTTCTGGAACTTTGTTTGGCAGTGGACCTGTCGGATTATGACCCCATCGACCTTTGTGGCACTGGAGGTGACGGCAAGGACACCTTCAATATTTCCACCTTGGCTTCCTTTGTAACGGCCGGTGCAGGCATCCACGTGACCAAGCATGGCAACTATGGGGTATCTTCCAAATGTGGCAGCAGTAATGTAATGGAGTTTTTGGGCATCAAGTTCAGCAATGATGTCGATTTTCTAAAGAAATCCATTGAGGAAGCAGGTATTTGTGTGCTGCATGCGCCCCTCTTCCACCCCGCCATGAAAAATGTGGCCCCAATCCGAAGGGAATTGGCCGTAAAGACCTTTTTCAACATGTTAGGTCCAATGGTAAACCCTGCATTTCCCAAAAACCAAATGGTGGGTGTTTTTAATTTGGAATTGGCGCGTATGTACGGATACCTCTACCAGAATACCGATAAGAATTTTACCGTGCTCCACGCTTTGGACGGATATGATGAGATTTCGTTGACAGGGGCCACAAAACTCATTTCCAATGCTTCGGAAAGCATGTTGACCCCTTCGGATTTTGGAGTGAATACGGTTTTACAGGAAGAAATTGTGGGTGGTGATGATATTGGGGAATCGGCCCAGATTTTCATGAATGTATTACAAGGAAAAGGCACCGAAGCTCAAAATAATGTGGTCTGTGCCAATGCAGGGGTGGCCATTTCCACCGCGATCAACATTTCACCGAAGGAAGGATTTGAAAAAGCCAAGGAATCCTTGCTTAGTGGAAAAGGCTTGGAAGCATTGAAAAAGTTGCAGGAAATAAGTAAGAATTAGTGTCATCTCGAGCGCAGTCGAGAGATTGCCAGAGATTCTTCACTACGTTCAGAATGACTAAAAAAGAATGAATATACTAGACAAAATAGTAGCCGATAAACGCAAGGAGGTCGATTTGAAAAAATCCTTGATCACCCTACCCCAATTGGAAGGTTCGGTACTCATGGAGCGGACTTCGGTGTCGTTGGCAGCAGCCTTGCGGAAAAGTGATAGTGGCATTATTGCCGAGCATAAAAGGCGGTCCCCATCCAAATCCATCATCAACCAAAATCTGAACGTACAGGATGTGGCCATGGGGTATGCCGATGCCGGAGTCTGTGGCATGTCCGTCCTCACCGATGGTAAGTATTTTGGTGGTTCTTTGGATGATCTGGTATTGGCAAGGGCGGCGGTGAACATTCCGCTATTACGTAAAGAATTCATCATAGATGAATACCAAATCGTGGAAGCCAAAGCGTATGGAGCCGATGTGATTTTGTTGATAGCGGCTATTCTATCCCGAGAGGAGATCAAACAATATTCCGAATTGGCAAAAAGTTTGGGATTGGATGTTTTGTTGGAAGTGCACAACGAGGAAGAATTACATAAATCCATCATGCCAAGTTTGGACATGTTGGGCGTGAACAACCGAAACCTGAAAACATTTGAGGTAAGTTTGGAAACCAGCAAATCGCTTTCAACACAAATCCCAGATGACTTTGTAAAGGTTTCGGAAAGCGGCATCAGTTCCATTGAAGCCATTCAGGATTTGATTACGTATGGATACCAAGGCTTTTTGATCGGGGAAAATTTCATGAAAACGGATAATCCCGGTGCCAATGCCAAGGAATTTATCAAACAACTTCAAAAATGAAACTGAAAGTCTGCGGCATGAAATACAATCCCACCGAAGTTGCCCAATTGCAACCGGATTTTCTGGGCTTTATTTTCTGGGAACACTCACCACGATATGTTGAAGGGGATATTCTCGAATTGCCCAGTTCCATTAAAAAGGTGGGGGTTTTTGTGGATGCGACTTTGGAGGAGGTAACTGCAAAAGTTGCTCAATACCAATTGGATGCCGTGCAACTGCATGGAAAGGAGAGTGCTTCGTATTGCAAAGAACTAAAAGACAGCCTTCTGTCATTTCGAGCGCAGTCGAGAAATGTGAAAGCTGATGATAGCATTGAGGTCTCGACTCCGCTCGACCTGACAAGCATGGAAATCATCAAGGTGTTCTCCATTAAGGATGATTTTGATTTTTCAGTCTTGAAGGATTTTGAAAATGTTTGCGATTATTTCCTTTTCGACACCAAGGGAAAACTGCCTGGAGGAAATGGGTATACCTTTGACTGGTCCGTACTGGAAAACTATCCATCCACCAAGCCTTTCTTTTTAAGCGGGGGCATTGGGTTGGATTCTGTGGATAAATTAACCGACTTTTTGAACAGTCCAGCTTCACAATACTGCTTCGCCTTGGACGTGAACAGCAAATTTGAGATGGAACCTGGACTAAAAGATATCACGTTGTTGAAAGCATTTACAAAATCGCTTTCCAACCATTTAGAACTTAATACTGACAACTGATTATGAGTTATCACGCTGATGAAAAAGGCTATTATGGGGAATTCGGGGGGGCATATATCCCTGAAATGCTGTATCCCAATTGCGAGGAACTTCGGCAAAACTACCTACAGATTATGGGGGAACCTACTTTTAAGGAAGAGTTTCACCATTTGCTGAAGGATTATGTGGGCCGTCCTACCCCGCTTTATTTTGCGGAACGACTTTCCAAAAAATACAATACCAAAATCTATCTGAAACGGGAAGATCTCTGCCATACCGGCGCCCATAAGGTAAATAATACCATTGGGCAAATTTTGATGGCCAAAAAATTGGGCAAAAACCGAATCATTGCGGAAACAGGAGCCGGACAACACGGTGTGGCCACTGCAACCGTTTGTGCATTGATGGGTATTGAATGTGTGGTATACATGGGCGAGATAGACATTGCACGTCAGGCACCCAATGTAGCCCGAATGAAAATGCTGGGGGCCGAGGTTCGTCCGGCCACTTCGGGCAGCAAAACCCTAAAGGATGCCACCAACGAAGCCATCCGTGATTGGATCAACAATCCCGTTGACACCCACTACATCATTGGATCGGTGGTGGGACCCCATCCCTACCCTGATATGGTGGCCCGATTTCAATCAGTGATTTCAGAGGAAATCAAGTCACAGCTTTTGGAAAAGGAAGGGCGTGAAAACCCCGATTATGTGGTTGCCTGTGTAGGTGGGGGGAGTAATGCCGCAGGCGCTTTCTACCATTTTCTGGATACGCCAGAAGTGGGCATCATTGCCGTGGAAGCAGCCGGAAAAGGCATTCATTCAGGAGAAAGTGCAGCAACCTCCGCCCTTGGAAAAGTGGGTATTATCCACGGAAGCAAAACCTTGTTGATGCAAACCCCCGATGGACAAATCACCGAACCGTATTCCATTTCCGCAGGATTGGATTACCCAGGTGTGGGGCCCATGCATGCCCATTTATATACCTCAGGTCGTGGGGAATTCATTTCCATTACGGATGATGATGCCATGAAGGCGGGATTGGAACTGTGCAAATTGGAAGGTATTATCCCGGCCATTGAATCGTCCCATGCCTTGGCCATTTTTGAAAACCGAAAATTCAAGGAAGATGATATCGTGGTGGTGAACCTCTCTGGTCGTGGCGATAAGGATTTACAGAATTACATCGATTATTTCAAATTATGAACAGAATCAAACAAAAACTGCAGGAGGACAAAAAAATCCTCTCCATATATTTCACAGCGGGCTATCCGAAATTGAACGACACCGTAAAAATCATCCAAGACTTGGAAAAGAACGGCGTGGACCTCATCGAAATAGGACTCCCATTCAGCGATCCACTTGCTGATGGCCCTACCATACAAGCAAGTTCCACGGCTGCGCTAAAAAATGGGATGAACACCGCCCTACTCTTTGAGCAATTAAAAGATATTCGAAAAACGGTTTCCATTCCCTTGATTTTGATGGGTTATTTTAATCCGGTTCTACAATTTGGAGTGGAGGAATTTTGTCAAAAATGTGAAGAAATCGGTATTGACGGACTAATCCTTCCAGACCTACCTTTGGATGTGTATCAAGATCAATATGAAGCCATTTTCAAAAAACATGGTCTGATCAATGTATTCTTGATCACACCCCAAACCAGCAGGGAACGTATCCTGGCCATTGATGCAGCTTCGGAAGGGTTCATCTACATGGTGAGTTCTGCCAGTACCACGGGAGCCAAAAATGGTTTCGGTCCGGAACAAACCGCTTATTTTGAGCGAATTGCATCCATGAATCTCAACAATCCACAGATAGTTGGCTTTGGCATCAGTAATGCCAATACCTTTCAATTGGCCACGGAAAAAACCAAAGGCGCCATCATTGGTTCGGCTTTCATCAAACATTTAACACAAAATGGAACCAGTGGAATTGCTGAATTTGTGACTCAAATTCGTTAAATTTCGAGTTTTAAAATCAACCCAGATTTAACCATGAGAAAATCTATTTCCATAGTCTTTTTATTACTTTCCATTTCCCTTTTTGCTCAGGACGATGTGGCCATCAAATCGCAAGTGGCCGATGCCATTTCGGAACTTCGCGAGTTCATTGCCATTCCTAACGATGCCTTGGACCCTGACGATATTGACCGGAACATTATGTGGTTGAAACGCAAGTTTGGGGAACGCGGGTTTAACACTGCTGAATTGGATACTGAGGGACTTCCGTTATTTTTTGCCGCGTTGCCCGTTAGCGATGGTAAACCTACGGTCTTGATCTACATGCATTTTGATGGGCAGTCCGTGGATCCTTCCAAATGGGACCAGCCCAATCCGTATCAAGTTGTGCTGAAAGCTCCAGAAGGCGACGGTTTCAAGACCATCTCCTTTGATGAATTGGATGAGGACATCAACTATGAGTGGCGTTTGTTCGGTCGTTCCACTTCCGATGACAAATCGCCAATTGTCATGCTTTTGAATGCCATCGATTTATTAAAGAACGAAGGAAAAGATATTCCATTTAACGTGAAGGTTATCCTGGACAGTGAAGAGGAAAAAAGCAGCAAGCCTCTTCCAAAAGCAGTAAAACAGTACCGTGAACTTTTGGAAGCCGATTTCTTGATGATCGTGGATGGGCCCGTGCACGCTTCGGGAGACCCTACCGTTGTTTACGGCTGTCGTGGAATTACCACTTTATCCTTGACCACATACGGTCCGATAAAACCACAACATAGCGGTCATTATGGTAATTATGCCCCAAATCCCGGGTTTCAATTGGCCCAATTATTGGCCACCATGAAAGATACTGATGGAAAAGTGACGATTCCTGGATATTACGATGGGATTTCCATTGATGAAGCCACGGAACAAATTCTAAAAAGTGTTCCGGATAGTGATGCTGAAATTGCAGAAAGGCTACAATTCAAAACCCCTGAAAAAGTGGGTGGTTTTTACCAAGCGGCTTTGCAATACCCATCCCTGAACATTCGCGGTTTGGGCTCTGGATGGGTCGGCGATAAAGCTAGGACCATTGTTCCCGAAAGTGCCACTGCCGAATTGGATTTGAGATTGGTGGTGGAAAGCGATGGAAATCGATTAAAGAAATTGGTGAAAGACCATATTGCCAAGCAGGGTTTTCAAGTCTTGGACCATGAACCAAGCAAGGAGGAGCGCATGCAATTTGAAAAAATTGTAACCGTAAAGGAAGGAAGCGTAACTGACGCCTTCCGAACGGATCTGGATAACCCATACGGCCAGTTTTTGACCAATACTCTTGGAAGCCTTTTTGACAAAGAAGTAATCCAGATTCGGACCATGGGAGGTACCGTTCCCATTGCACCTTTTGTCAACGAATTGAAGATTCCTGCTTTTATAGTTCCCGTTGTAAACCCGGACAACAACCAGCACAGCCCCAATGAAAATGTGAAAATTGGACAGTTGGCGTATGGAATCAAGGCTTTTTACGGAATACTATCTTCAAAATTAAATTGATTCAAAGATTATCGCGGCCCTTAGGATAAATACTATTAGTTCATATTTTCTTCTAAAAAGATTGGTATATCAATATTAAATGACTCTTAAACTTCTTTCTGTCATAAATTTTTTCCCAAAACCACTAAGTTTTTAACTCAATTTTTCAGGCTCAAGTCCCTCTTGCAGATAAGATTCCTAGCGAAAAATTTTGGGGAAATTTTGGATTGTACGTTTTTTGTAGTATTTTTCTGTGTACTTAACACGTATTAACTATATTGAAATTGAGATTTGTTCTATTTCTATTTTGGTCATGTTCATGCTTTTCGCAATTCAATGAAGCGACTGGATATATTTCCTATTCGTCATTAAACGATTCAACTGCTTATCCTTGGTTTGTTTCCAATTATCTTAATTACCCTTTGGATAAATCAACATTGGACGAATTGGAACCAAAGATTGACAATATTAACTTTAAATTGTTCATTGGATTTTGGTGCAGAGACAGTAGGTCCTTTCTGCCAAGATTTATGAAAGCACGAGAGTATTTAAAGAAATATGCAAATCCCGTTGTCCAAATTGTTGCAATAGACAAGTCCAAAAAAAAACCAAAAAGCATGATTGACAATTACAAAATACTGAGAGTTAACACTTTGATAGTTTACAGAGATGGTAAGTAGA
>JAGQZL010000085.1 GCA_020434915.1 Allomuricauda sp.
TCAGTTGCGTTAGTGCTATATGATTGTTTTGGATAATACCGTTAATACCACACATATATCAATTTTTTCCTTTTGTTAAATAGAACTTTTGAAGTTCGGCCGCATTGCTCTTGATGTCATAATTTCCATCCACTATCTTTTGACGGGTACCCACACGTTCGTAATTGGCCATTTGGATCAATTGGTCCGCCCATTCCAAGGGGCTTTTTTCCAAGGACATGAAAATAAGGTTTCCCGTAATATCTAACTCATTGGAAATATTTTCAGATGCCAAAATTTTAAGACCAGCTGCCTGGGACTCGATTAAGGTTACGGGAAGCCCTTCGTTTGTTGATGGGAACAAAAAAACATCAAAGGCCTGCAATAGTTGGTTCACATCTTTCCTGACCCCCATGAACACCACACTTTTCCCAAGGCCCATTTGCGCTGCCAATTCCTCATATTGTCTTTGCAGCCCACCACCGCCCACAAGCATCAATTTGCTGGTTGGCTCTTTTTTCTTGATTTCATTGAATACCTGCAAAAGAAAATGATGGTTCTTTTCTGGGACAAAGTTACCTACATGGCCTATGACCAAACTTTCCTCCAGGCCTAACTCTTTTCGTAAACTTGAAGAAACCTCACTATTATACTCAAAATCGTCTGTGGCTATTGCATTGTTGATAATCTGTACTCTGGACAGATTTTTCCTTCCAAAAAGCCAAAGTGACGCTTTATCGCCACATGAAAAATAGTAATTGGAATTTCTCCTAACCGAATTACGAAGTAGGTTTTGCACCATGAACTTAAAGATGTAGCCCAGCGAGGCCCTTTCTTTGGAAAATGGGTTCAGGTTTATATGAAAAAGACTGGTATGACTATGTGCTATTCTTGTTGTAATACCGTGCTTTCGGGCTTGTTTTAGAATGATACCACTTAATCCGTTTAAGTGGGAGTGTACTATTTTATATTCTGGATGTGTTTTGAAAAACTGTTTCAGGGCGGCGGTGTAGGCAAAATAGTTACCGGGATTTATATTGGGCATGATATGTATTCTTCCCCCCAATGATTTTATCTCATCATCATAGGCGCCTTTCTCTTCCCTATGCAACAAAAAATCGAATTGAACCTTGGCCCGATCCATGTTCCGATAATAGTTCATGATCATGGCTTCTGCACCTCCACGGTTCATGATGGTTAGAACTTGTAGTATGCGGATAGGGTGTTCTATGGTATTTGTTTCTGCCATGTTCAGATTCCGCTTTTTGTTTTAATGCGAATGTAGAGATTGAGCAGCACGCCAAATGGAATCGCCAACACTGTTGTCAGTTTTTTTGGGGACTCCGTCAAGAACTTTCCATTTTTGGTGAACATGGCACAGGAAACATAGTGTATCGCATTTTTGAACCTGTCCTTAAAGGATTTGGCATATTGCATACCCGCAATTCTAGAAAAGGCAAATCCTTTGGGATGTCTCCTGTATTGTTTTAACATGTTCAAACTTGATCCATCGGGCATGTATTCAACAATACAATAAACCTCATTCACTGGATAAAGTTTGTAATCCTGGTCTATCAATTGGTACAGATAACCTAGAGGAACAAATCTTTCTCCTTCATATAGAGGGTACTTTGGGTATTTTTTTACCACCTCTGTCCTGTAAACGAGTTTTTTGTCCCCTTTCACCTTATGATCGTGATATATCTCATAAATGGTGGTCTCATTAAGTTGTTTTGGGAATTCAGTTCCAATAATGTTTCCAGCCTTATCGGCATCCAGACCAACTATACCGGCGTAGTGGGGTTTATCTTTGATAAGTTCCCACTTTTCAAGAATGAGTTCCACCGCATTGTCCGGCATAAAATCGTCGCTGTCAATGCATATATTGAGAGGTGTTTCTATCAATGAATAGGCAGTGTTATGGCCACCGTGCATTCCTTGGTTCTGTTGATAGTGGTATCTGATGTCCACCTTTCCTTCCTTTATCCAACTTGCAACAAGCGTCTCCGTATCATCAGTGGAACCATCATCAATGATTAACCAAGTGAAATCTTTAATGGTCTGTGAAACCAAGCTATCGTAACATTGATGCAAACAATAAGCACGGTTATAGGTAGGCGTAAAGACTGTGATTGTTTTCATTTTTAGTTGTAATAGAGGTAAAACATCAGATAGGTAAACGAAAAATAGGCCAGTATAATATTTCCAACGATCCCATGTTGGTTTTTGAAAAATTCCTTCTTCATCAATGGATATATAATTACAATGGCCATCATAAACCATGACAGGTATGCAAAACGGTTTGAAAAATTTGCCCGAATGACCAA
The DNA here is from genome assembly GCA_020434915.1 of Allomuricauda sp. GTDB lineage: Bacteria > Bacteroidota > Bacteroidia > Flavobacteriales > Flavobacteriaceae > Flagellimonas. Next base: position 2,307 of record JAGQZL010000085.1, read on the forward strand.
TATCCAAAAACCATTGCATATCAGATAGGTGTTCAAAAGCCTATTATATACTACATCCGAAAAATTTCTTTTGATTACAAAATACCATCCTGCAAAAACGGCAAAAGCGGAATAAAATAGAAAATCCCATCTAAATCCAGTTGCAGAAAAAGTACCCTCTTCGGAACTTCCCGATAAATAACCGGATAACCTGTCATCCGCGAAACCAAGACTGGTAAAAAGACTGATCCATAAACCACCAAGAACCAACGATAGTGGAATACACAATAACCAGCCCTTGAAAAAAAATTTTGGATTATTGTAAAAATAGGTGGCCAAATATGCAAGAATGGGGAGGAACAATGTTTTATGGAACAATAGGGCAAATACAAAAAACAGGCCCATGACCAATTTCTTTTTTTCGTAACAGAGTCCCCATAAAAAAAGGGAACATGCTGCCCCATTACGAATACCGTTCACCCCATAGGTCCAAAACGAGAAGGATACCACAAACATGACGAATGCATAGTACCAGTACCCTTTAAAATAGGTGATGGAAATTTTGTAGAGTGGAAATATGTAAATGAAGCTGACAATGGTAAAAAAGATGTGTATGGACATATAGGGGGCCAATGCTTTCATGAACACATGCCATCCATAATCTTCTGCATTCTTTATGGGAAGCCCAATTTGATAGTTGGTGTACGTTACATAATAGTTCACCGTATCTCCAAAAATGGCATGTATGGGCCGTAGACCTATGTACAGAATGAGAAAAGCAAGAAGGAGTAACCCGGATATGTTGATGAAAGACAAATTTTTTCTGTCGTTCATGGGCATAACCCTTGTGTGCAACATGGTAAATAGCACCAAAAACAAACAAATATTGATGTAGACGGGGTAATATGACTCAATTGAGACGAATGTGATCATCAAATTATTTTTTGCTTTCTTTTGTAATGATTCGGGCAGGGTTACCCACCACCGTACAATTGTCCGGGACATCTTTAACGACTACCGCACCCGCTCCCACAATAACATTATTGCCAATGGTAATATCCCCAATAATAGTGGAATTTGTGTACAACTTTACATTGTCCCCTATCCGTGGCCTGAGTCCATTGTTCTCGCCAATTGTTACTAATTGATTGATATATAGATTTTTACCTATTTTTTTTGCATTGATGATGGTACTATAGGGATGGGCCAATATGACACCTCCGCCCAATTGGGTATGTATATCTATGGTGAATCTGTTATCCCTTGGATAAAAAACTCTCAAGATCTTGCTGAAGATGCCCCGCGTCCGAAAATAAAAAAGGGTACGGAAATATCGATCAACTGCCAACTTTTTCAACAAATCGAAAAAAACCTTTCCTTTTCCATGAGCCATGGTTTCGCCACTATAGAGGTCCTCTATTATTAAACGCCTGGAAGAGGAGGAAAGAAAGAGCAACCCGTGTGGAATGAACATGAATTGATATAGGCCAAGAAAAAGTGATCTCATCATACTAGGTTTAAAATTTTCTCATCCCATTGGTCCATAACAGGTCCCAGAAGGTACTTTTGAACGGATTCAAAACCATTTTCCGCTAGTTTAACCCGTTTCTCTTCTTCCTTCGTCAACTCCAACAGCTTGCTTACGAACATAACTTTGTCATCCATATCAATCAAACACCCGGTTTTTCCCGTTTCAATGATATTTCTAGGTCCGGTTGGACAATCGAAGGCAATGATGGGAAGTCCGGCGGATTGTGCCTCTAAAAGTACCATTGGAAAACATTCCTGTATGGATGTCATTAGATACAATCCTTTTCTTTGCATAACTTCCATCAGATTGTCCACAGGTGCTATAAGCTGAACGGAATCCTTAATACCGTATTCGTTTATCAGCCCTTCCAAGATGGCCACTTCCCCTTCGGTGCCACCTCCATATATTTCCAAATTCCACTGATTATCGGATTTTTTGAACTCCTTCCAAATATCCAAAAGCAAATCAAATCTTTTTACCGGGGAATAACGCCCTGCTGCGATTGCCGTTTTTTCCCTGGTCCCCATATCCAATGCTGGTTTTTCCATAAAGTTAAGAGGTATTGGGTTGGGAATATGAACAATATGCCCCGAAGTATAGAAACTTTTTTCCTCTTTGTTCAGAACCACTTTGAAATCCAAATATTTTTCAATGAATTTCTCAAAGCGGGTCATAGGGGTAGGTCTCAATTTGGACCTATGAAACTGGGTAAAATGATATTCCTTCAGAAATTTGGCGCTGGTTGCCAGTAAAGGGAAAAAGAACGTAACCGGTATATGGTTGGCTATGATGACCAAATCTGGCTGTAGGCTTTTCAAGAGTTTATTTAGCTTCCAATAGTTTTTAAAGACCTTTGTGATGTTTTTGTGCCCAAAATAGCTACTGTTCCTGTCATAGTCGATGCCTAAGTCATGAAACCTGACCTGTTGGGAAAACTGATAGAAGGTTTTTTCCCCTTCTTGCTCCGTAGTAACAATGTCAATACGATGTCCTTTGGATGTGGACCAATAATTTGCCTTGATGTTGATCAAACTATTGATACCACCAATTTTATGGAGTTGGTCCGTTAGAATTACAATATTTAGTTTCCTGTCATCCATTCACTATTGTGCCCTCAGAATTAGATTTGCTTCTTGTATGCAAGTATAGAATCGCAAAGAATTTTTGTAAAATCTTGCCCTCCCGTCTTGTCCAGATGGTGTCCATCATAGGTTTTGAATCTATTGACCGCCGGTTGTTTGTTGAAATTAAAATAGGGAACCTTGTATTTCTGTGCCGCTTTTTCCATATCCCTGTCAAAATTGGGATAGAATGCGTGTTCTTTTTCTATGAAATCCGAATCGATTGGCATACGGACCAGGACCACTTCCCCATGTTCCTGAAGTTTTCCTATCAGTTCGTGAAAACTTTGTAGTCGTATATCAGATACCACATACTCATTGGTCATATTGTCAAATATTTTGGCCTGGCCTTCTTTCCAAGCCTTGAAAACGGCCTCGCTATCCGGTAAGTTTTTTTCCTCCAACCAGCCATCTTCATGCATTTCAGCAGATTGTCTGAACATGGTCCTGAAGTGAAAGTACTGTAGATTTTTTAAGAGGTATTCATAGTTGGGATTCATATCCACAAAATGCATGTTGTGCGGTGGACTGTTTTCTTCCCGGAATTCCCCTTTGGAATTGTCATTGTTTTTATCGGAGCCAAACATCCAGGGCGTTACCGAAATAACGAATAGGCCATTGTTGGCGGAGCCCATGTCCAGCTTTTTAAAGATGCTTTTATTGTACAAGGGGCCCATTGAGGCCTGCGCAATGGTAAAACTATAATTGAAAACGGGTAGGGCATACGCTTCATCGGGCAGCATTTCATTCATAACGCTGGGTTGTATTCCCTGCATACTCCTGGAATCCCCAATGACCAATGATTTTGCCTTGGGAGTAGTGAATTTAACATAGAAATAATCAACATATCCACCATACTTCAGCAGTACAAAAGTGACCACCGCAAAGCAGGCCAAGAGAAAAATTAAGGTTTTTATTAAGTACTTCTTCATAATCCGTTAGAATTGGAAATATATGAATGCATCCGATGCTTTTCCGAAAAAGAGAATGAATCCAAAAACCAAGAAATATGTCCCCCATCTAAAAGCAGCAGGTTGGTTTTCAATGGATAGGCCGTGTTTCTTCTTTCGATTGAACCATTCCATCCCCAACATGAACATAATTACAAAAATGGAAACTTTATCAAGGTTGTTCAGGGAATTACCCTCGAACATAAAAATTCTTTTAATATATAGGAATGCATCTTCAATAGTGTTTGCCCTAAAAAAGACACGTATAAAACAGGTCACGATGAATGTTTCAAGAATGGCATATCCTTCCCGTAAACTTGGCAGGTAGCTGTTGGCGGCAACAATCTCTAAATTTTTACGGTTTCGATTGAAGAGCATGAGGGGAACGTAGTACAATGCATTGAGGAAACCCCAAAAAATGAAGGTCCAATTGGCGCCATGCCAAAATCCGCTGACCAGATAGATAATAAAAACGTTTCTGATGTTCTTGCCCAATCCAACCCTACTACCTCCCAAAGGAAAATAGAGATAATCTTTGAACCAGTTGGTCAAGGACATGTGCCACCTCCTATAAAATTCTGCAATGTCCCGTGCAAAATAGGGATAGGCAAAATTCTGTTTTAGATCGAACCCGAACAAGCGGGCACTACCAATAGCAATATCCGAATAACCGGCAAAATCCCCATATAGCTGAAAAGCAAAAAAGAGCATACCCACAAACAACTCGGCGGAGGAACTTGCCGCGGGATTGTCAAATGCAGCATCCACAAAAACCGCACAGTTGTCCGCCACAACCACTTTCTTGAAGAAACCCCAAAGCATTTGACGCATTCCATCAGCAGCTTTGTCATACGAGAAAGAACGTTTTGATTGAAACTGGGGGAGAAGATTGGATGCCCTTTCAATAGGACCTGCAACCAATTGGGGAAAAAAGCTTACGTAGGCAAAAAACTGTATCCAAGATTTGGAAGGTTCTATTTTCTCTCTATAGACATCAATGGTGTAACTGAGTGTTTGAAAGGTATAAAAGCTAATCCCCACTGGAAGGATTATATGGAGGGTAACATAGTCAGCCTTAAATCCAAAAACGTTGAAGAGGTCTACAAACGATTCAATAAAGAAATTGAAGTATTTGAAAAAACCCAAAAGTCCCAAGTTCATGAACAAACTGAGTCCTACAAGCATTTTTTTATTCTTTTTGCTCTTTGCCTTGGGAATACTTTTGCCAATCATGTAGTCTACCAGTGAGCTGAACGCTATTAGGAACAAAAAACGCCAGTCCCAGCACCCATAGAAAAAGTAACTGATAGCCAGCAGATATATGTTTTGGGCCTTCAATGACTTTTTGGATATAAGCCAGTACAAACCAAAAGCGGCGGGTAGAAAAATTAAAAATATGACCGAGTTAAAAATCATCTTTTAAGACCTTTGCTTGTTATGTGTTAGTTGTTCAAATAGGTCTTTCCAATGCTTTCCGATAACGGGCATTTCAAACCTATCCACGCTTTCAAAGGCATATGCGCCCATTTTTTTTCTTTTTTCGGAATCGCCTATAATATCTATAAGTGATTGGCCAAGGGCCTCAATGTCCCCATTTGGAATCAAAAACCCATTTTTTCCATTTTCTATGATATCTGATGGCCCATAGGGGCAATCAAAGGAAACGGAGGGCAGCCCGCATGCCATTGCTTCAATGATGACCATGCCAAAACCTTCATATCGGGAAGAGAGCACATGAATGGAGGACTCTGTAAATTTTTCCCGAATGTTTCTAACCGGTTGGAACAGCTTGATGGAATGCGAAAGTTGGAGACTCTCTACATGTTTTTCCGTTTCTTTTTGAGGATGTTCACTTCCATAAATATGTAGTTCCCATTCCGGAAAACTTTTATGTACCTCTTTCCAACTTTCGATTAATCGATCATAACCTTTCTGAAAAGATTGCTTGCCTACGGCAATCACCGTTTTATTTTCCAGGGTGGACACCTTCCCTTTATCAAAAGGTAAGGGATTTGGTATTACTGTAGTGTTGGATAAGTCCCATTCTTTTAGGTTTCCTTGGGTAAGCACAACAAATGCATTAAATTTTTGCCCTCCCCACTTCATGAGCGAATAAATTATGCGTGTCTTGAGCCTATTTAAAAGAGTATTGGGACCGGTACCTTTGGCCACTTCTTTACTTACATGCCTTTCATATATGAGCGGCACTTTGGTTTTCATAAGAACAGGAAATAACAACCCTTTTAGACCATCATCACATACCAAGATCAAATCTGGACTTACATTTTGTATTGTTTGGTTGATTTTGGATATATACGATCTAACATAACCAAGTTTGTTCGAGGGTACCTGAATGTTGTGTATTTGGATGGACGGGCTGAACTTAAAGAACAACTGCCCTGGAGTGTCGTTCATTGTAAGAACATGCACATCATACCCATAGGCGTCAGCAAAATAGCTGGCCTTTATGGAAAGAACCCTTTCCAACCCACCTGGTCCACTTATTTGATTGGTTATGTAAAGAAGTTTCATGGTCTTGCTATCACTTTTACGACAATGCTTCCCTGACGGTTTTTTTCAGGGCGTTTGCCAAGTCGTGATGTTTTTCCAGGTTCTTAACGGTAGTTTTGCCATCAATCTTGCCCTCGAGCCCAAAATTGGAACTGAATGCCCCAGTTTCACTATCAATGTCTATCCGGTTGAAGAGTTCCAAAATTCCATCGAACCTACAGGAGTCCACAAAGCTGTCAAAACCATTGACAAAAATTACCGGAGTACCCAATGCCAAACACGGCAAGGCACAATGTATTCGGGACGTGATGACCATTTTGGCCCTAGCGTATTTATTCAGTAAATCCTCGGCCATTTGAAATTTTTCCTCATCAGAATATGTATTGGATGGTGGCTCCTGATTCACGAATTCGGCACTTTTCAAGACATCCTCGCTAATAAATTTCTTAAGGTGCTTGTTCTTTTTTCCGAGTTGAAAGGCCGTCCCGTTCAGGATGTTCTTCAATGTGAGTTTAGGATTATAGAACACTTTTTCCGGTCTTGGATAATTGTAAAGTGGATCTACTATATATATTTTGTCTCCACGTTCAGAATCATCAACCTTATAAGAGTCCAAGGTCAATGTAAGGCAACCGGTGAAGTAAGCATCTATTCCTTTTTCATTGAGGATATTGGCCGTAAATTGATCCCTACAACCAATAGGTTGATGTTTTTTCAGGTAGGCTATCCCTTTTTCGCTTAGCATGAAGGGAGCAGCCGTATTGTTCATGTGGAATGAGACAAAAACGGGATCAATATTATCTGAAGGTACCCAGTTATGAATATTGTGGGTAAACCATCCATTCATGATCAACTTTACTTTTTCGCCAGTGTACTCACCCAATCTTTCACGGTTCAGGTACAGGTCTACCTGAGGCAAGAATTGTTTGGCAGCAAGGCTTTGGATGTTGTCACCGACATTGAAAAATTTCCGGTTTTCATCGTATGTTAATAATCCGTATTTCATTAGATTTTTTTTGTGGTTGGATAAAAATGTTGGGGTTTATGTTATATGGTCCTCAGTATCTGATTTTTCTATAAATGGTCCTTAACCAAGGAAATCTGTTCCTTGCAATGAACCTTACTTTATCCATGATACCGGTCTTGTCTTTTAACTTAGCTTCAATGATGGAATTTAGTTCCCCATTTCTGATTCTGTCAAGTTTTGCCGATTCCAACGCCTTGTCCTTGAACACAAAAAAGGTATCTGTTTCATTGGCCTTATTCTTGAGTTCAAGCCAAAAATATTGCATACCCCTGCTGGCCCCGCCTTGGCTTATTATGGCAAAAATTTTGTCATAAATAGTTTCATCCACGACAAATCCATAACTATTGGGGTCCTCGTTGTTGAGAAGAATGCCTAGAATTGTCCTAAAGCATTTTTCACAATTGCTGCAGTTGAAGTCAGTGCGCAGTTCCGAATAACAGACTCTTAGCCTAAAAGGAACTTTGTTGGTTTTGGCAAATGTGGCTATTAGGTCTACTTTGTCCTGTCTTTTTAATTCATAACCATCATGAAAGACTTGGGTACCACACCAACGGATCGTTTCATCGGTTTTTGGAGTAGATCCCCATGCAATCTGGATTTCTTTTGTATAAGAGGATGCAATGTACACACTCTTGTATCCTTTTATGAAACTTAGTGGGGCCAAAGAACCGATCAAGGAAAGGCCATGTTGGACCTTTCCCCACCATCCAATATCCTTGAGCAACAATTCAACATGGTAGGTGTAAAAGTTCCTTACATTGGTGGTGATATATTGTTTTTCATTTTTGGACAGCAATTCCTCACTTTCCATAAAAGTCTTGAAACGTTCCCATTGTTCTATATCCCCTATTTCAATATCTGCTCCTAAGATTGTGACTAGATCGGGTTTTTTGTCCCTCACCCGTATATAGGTGGCGTAGGCATCGACCCCTCCGCTGAAAAGCATTGCCGACTTTTCACCAATACATTCGTTCTCAACAAGGGTATTGGCTTTAAGAGAGCCTTTAAGGTCATAGTCAGGGAACTGTTTTGCGAATTCATCCCTTAAAGCCATCATAGAGTCATAAAACTTGCTGTCTATCTCGTCCACCACGATATCAAAACCTGCAAACCATGCAACTGGGAGCCAGTTACTGATGAACGGAATGGCCAAAATACTTTTGGGAACGGAAGCAATGTTCTCTAGATATTCTATATAGAATTTCTCGTCTTCGTTAACAAACTTACTGGCATCTGAGATTGCGGTAAACGCATAATCTATGCGCTTACCATTATCAGTAACTAAAATTTCATTTAGAGTAATCATGATCTATATCCCAAATTTTGTCCTTATACTGGCAAATGTGCTTTTGA
>JAGQZL010000086.1 GCA_020434915.1 Allomuricauda sp.
GTATTCAGATCGTCCCAATGAAAATGCGAAATGGTACTGTTCTTGTCGCCACCTGTTTGTTCCAGAATGTCTATTTCACCGCATTGGGCCCAACCAACACTCCCAAATTGGTCTCCAAAATAATTTCCGGTTTCATTTACGTCAACACCCAATGTCCAAATCGCCGGCCATGTGCCTGCTTCTTGTGGTAATTTGGCCCGTACCTCAACTTTACCATAAGTAAATTTGAATTTGGCATTCAATCGTGCAGAGGTAAAGTATTTGGTGGAACCATCCACGGTATATTCCTCCCGGGCTGCCCTAATGATCAGTTTGCCATCGGAAATTGATGAGTTTTCCTTTCGATTTGTATAATGTTGCAATTCATCATTGTACCATCCTCCATTATTGGGTGGAACGACCTGATGGTGCCATTTTTCTGGATTGGGTCGGCCCTCTTCATTGAATTCGTCGGAGAATACCAGAGTGCTAAAATCAGTTTCATGGGTACCATTTGACAAGGATCGTTCGGTACAACCTGTGCTGATCATGCCATCCAAACAAATAATGGCAATAAGTGAAATTATTGTTTTCAAAATGTAGTGTGTTGGAAATCAATCAGCACTAAAGATAGGAATACTTGGAAATTTATTGGAAAATTGAAAAGAATAGGTCGGTTAGGTATGTTATAGTTTCTATTCCAGCTTTTTAAGACTATTTTTTTGGTAGTAGAGAATGGCAACACCTATTCCTGCACCAACAAAGGCCAAGATGCCCCCGACCACACTGGCATAGGTTACTTTCAGACCGAAAACCATGGGCAAGCCACCCAAATAGGCGCCAGAGGCATTTCCCATGTTAAAGGCACTTTGGTTCATGGAAGATCCAAGTTTTTCTGCACCCTTTGCCGCTTTAATGATGGCTATTTGAATAGGTGCGGTAACGGAAAAGGTAATCATGCCCACAATAAAACTGATGACAAAGATGGCAATGGCATCACTCGCCAATAAGGCATTGGTGAGCAATGTTATGGTCATGCAGAGTAGACTGATTACGACGGATTTTACAGGACTGAATATCTCAACCATGCGTGCACCCATAAAATTACCGATGAACATACCTACACCTGCCACAATCATTACATAACCCACATTGGCCTCGGGAAGCTTTGTGATATTGATGACCAAAGGGGCAATGTAACTATACCAGGCAAAGAAACCCCCTGTGCCAATGGTGGTCAGGGCAATGAGTGCCCACAATTTTTTATTTTTCAAACTGTTGGCAGTGGAAGGGTTGTTGGAGCCTTCATTTTCTTCAAGGTGTTGTTTGGGCATCCAGAAATAAAGGCTGGCCAAGGTAGCAAGCCCGGCGATACCCACAAGCATGAATGAAAAGCTCCAATGCCATTCCTGACCAATGTAGGTGCCCAAGGGCACACCAATAATATTGGCCACGGTGAGCCCTGAAAACATGACTGCCATGGCTTGTGCTGCCTTTTCGGGCCGGGTCAAGTATCCGGAAATCACAGCGCCTATGCCAAAAAAGGCTCCGTGGGGCATCCCTGACAAAAATCGGAACAAAAGCATCGTCCAATAATTTCCGGAAAACGAGGATAACGTATTGAAAATGGTAAACCAAACCATTAAAAACAACAATGACTTTTTTGGGGTGAGTTTTTGGGTAATACGTGCCATGAGTGGACCTCCCAATACCACTCCCAACGCGTAGATGGCTATAAAATGGCCTGCTTTGGAGATGGATATACCCATGGAATCGGCGATGTTGGGCAAAATTCCCATGATCACAAATTCAGTGAGTCCAATGCCAAAACCGCCTATGGCCAAGGATAACAATGCTTTTTTGTTGGTAGGGGTTGGTGTGGTTCCCAATGTGGATACGATTAGCTCCCAATTCATTTTGGAAAGGCAAAGGTACAAGGAAAGGGTTTATTATTTCACAAGCATATTTCCCTAAATATGTCTGGAATTTTCCAAAGGAAGTAAAAAACAGCCCCGATTTTTTGAGTGACTAATTCAAATACTATTAAAAATGAAACAAATGCTTTTTAAAAGATGTTATGGTATCAGGACTGTTTTGAAGATTACTTATAGAGCCAAATTAGAGCGTTATCGGGGTAAAAGCGGTAATCCTCAACAAAAAGGACTCCTGCCTACCTATTTGAACCATTTTTAAGAAAATTGAAGAGGCCCGTTCCATGGAACGGGCCTCTTCGTTAAAACTGAGTTGTTGGAATTAATTGATACAGGGTGCAGGATTGGGTCCAAACGGTCCACGAACATCACCATCCGGTGTCTGAATCGTATAAACGTGTTCTTCCTCAAATGCCCCACTGGTATAGGAAATTACCAAACTACTGGTTCCGGCAGGTACATCCACATTAAATGTGGCTGCATCTCCCGAAGTAAAGGTATAATTGGTGGCCACACCATCTATCTCGAAAGTTACGAAAGCTCCGTCCCATCCATCGCCATACAGATCTTGCATGTCTATGATCCATGTGCCAGGCACTGTGGCATCAGAAATGGCGGAACATTTCACCAATACAATGAAGTTGAATGCCTGTAGCTGTTCAGGTTGACCGGTAACGGTGGCGCTGTAATTTTCAAAAGTCGTTACAGTTCCATCCGTTCCTGTGGATTTTCCCAAGAAACGGATAAAATCACCTCCGGAAATATCATCCACGGTAATACCAAGTGCACTTGCAATATCCGTATACGGTATTGAAACGTTGCTTGGGAACTGGGTAATGGTGGTGAGCGCAACTGTGTCGGTGGCGACACCACCCGATTCTATACTCACGCTTAGTTCCCAGGATGCCACATTATCACTCGGGTCATCTACGGTCCCGGTAAACGTTGAGGACCCCAAATCCCCTTTAGCCACAATGGTCTCATCAACCACGATTCGAACATAGGGTGCTTTTGAGTCTTCCAGTTCGAATACGTTGAGCGGGTTTTTATCCTTGTCCTCACAGGCCCCAATAGCGATGCCTACAAGAACAAGACCTAATATATATTTGAATGTATTTTTCATTTGTATCGTTATTTAGTTTTATCAATCAACAAATCCTTCTGGATTGGTGTCCCAAAAAACAGGTGTATCCGGAGCACTTTTCTGTGTTATGTTGGTATTGCTATCCGCCGCTGTTTGTGGGTACCACATGGACCTTAAAAAGGTTCCCGGATCTTGAATAGTGAATGCCGGGGTCAGATTGTCTGGCTGCCCTGTTCTTCTGTACGTATTGTAAGCTTCAATACCGTTGCACCATAGGGCAATAAAGTACTGCTCGGCAATGATCCTAAGTTTATCGGTGTCATTTCCAGCGTCATAAGCGGTCAAAATTTGCCCAACGTGATTGTCTATGGCTGTAGATGTGGGTACAAAACCTGATCCTTCGGCCAAAGATGCCCCAAAACCGACCACGGTTCCTATGGATTGCCTAATTCCTGTTTCAAGGTAATCCCGTGCATTACCCGTAGTATTCAGGGTCAATGAAGCTTCTGCAAGCATGAAATAGGTGTAAGAGGACATCAGAATAGGAGAAATACCTGCCCCCACTAGTCCTTCGTTTACAGCACCAGATCCGGAAACATTCCTAAAAGAGTCGTCATCAAAAGGTCCACCTACCGGATAGGTTCCATGCAAAGTCCTGAAGGCATCATCTGGTGGAATTCCATCGTCATCCAGGTGGTTTCTTCCCCAGTAGCCACTAAGCCCGTTGATGGCAGGTACCAAACAATAGGGTTCGCTGGGATCCCACCATGAAGGCAGGGCCACTTCTGTGACACATTCCTTGGTAACCACATCGGCGCCTGAATAATCGCTCTGTTGTCTGTAAAAATAGTATCTGATCCTAGGATCTGGCTCACCGTACTGATTTGCCATCAGGTTCATGTAATAGTTACAGGTATAAAAATCAGAACTTGGCCCTGCGCCATCGTAGTTGGCATCAAAATAAGGATGTCTGCTGTCCGGTGATGCATTGTTGGTTCCCCATTGAAAGAAGAAATCGTCCGAAGCATCCAAGATCAATTGGTTTCCGCTGATCAATTCATTGATTCGGGAAGTGGAAACAGATGCCCCAAATCCATCAGCACTGGCGATACGAGTCTGTAGATAAAGTTTCAAGCGCATGGTATTGGCCACTTTTATCCACTGTCCCTCGTCCCCATCATAGTACAAATCGTTTGAAGGGAGCACTGTCTCATCCTTGTTAAGATTCGCAATGGCATCTACGAGCAACTGATCGGCCGCGGCATAGATGGATGCACCCGAATCAAGAACCGGATTCAGAATACCATCTGCACCGGAAACAGCTTCGGAATAGGGGACATCGCCAAAGAAATCTACCATGGTCATCATGATATAGGCTTCCAAAATCTGTCCAATGGCAATATGGGTATATTGTCCTGCCTCCTCAGCCAATGGGTTCATGGTCCTGATGTCAATCAAGGCACGGGCATATACATTGTCCCAAACCCTATCAAAATCAACTGGGTCATAACTTTCCCTATATGTTGGGCCAAATCCATGTTGCATCCTCACAGGTTCCATTCCAAACTGGCTCAGCCCGTTTTCGGCACGGCCTTCCTCTCCGGAGTGGATTTGGGCCGTCATCAATTGGATTTGGTTCAAAAAGAAATCGACACTCGCTTGTGATGGGTTGAGAGCGTTCGGACTCTCCACCACATCCAATGTAGTGGTCTCACAGCCCAATAGCACTGCCAGTGCAGCGAACGTGAGACAGGTTATCTTTGATATTTTTTTCATGATATATTTTTTAATTCTAGTTAGCTGCTATTAAAATGTTGCCTTGACGGTTAGCCCATATCTTCTTGTGGATGGTCCGGTGAAGAAATCGATTCCCTGACCGTTACCAACCCCGGTACTGGATGAGTTGGTGTCATATCGAATGTCATCCGGGAAGTTCACCGCCTTATACCATAGGTTGGATCCAGAAACGGTAAGCGAGACACTTCCGAATGGGGTCTTGTCCAAAAATTTCCTTGGAAGGGAATAGCCCAGGGAGGCTTCCTGAAGGCGAATGGTGGTACCATCATAAATATTTACCTCGTTGATTCCTCCTGCGAAATAGGTATTGAAACCAAACTCTGTTGAGGAAATGGCTACATTATTAGGGGTTCCGTCTGTGAAAACACCGGGTAGGATATAATTGGACTCACGGTGTATAGGGTCATCCGCATCCACCACGCCACGACCAATCAAACCTGCAGTGGTCACAGAGTATACATCACCTCCATGTCTGTACTGTAGGTTGGCTGAAAGTGTGAATCCCTTGTAAGTAAATGTTGGAATGAGCGCAGTGGTCCAATCTGGGTTGGGATCGCCAATTTCGGATATGTTGTTGTTAACCTGATAACGACCATTGTTGCCTACCACTTTGTTGCCATTGTCATCCCTTTGGATGGTTGTTCCCAAGAAAACTCCAAAAGGTCTTCCTTCAACAGCATAGTTGGAAGCCTCACCGGCCACACCAAAGGTCAATAGAATATTGTTGGTGCCTTCGGCCAAATCCGTCACAATGGTTTCACTGGTGGTAAAGTTCCCTGCAATGTTGAAACCTAGTCCAGTATCACTTTTTCTAAAGATGTTCAAGTCGTAATCTACCTCAACACCCTTGGTTTCAACCTCCCCAATGTTCACAAAGGTGGAAAGGAATCCAGTGGAACTGTCCAAGGTTCTATTGGTAATCAAGTCGCTTGTTGATTTTTTATACAAGCTAACATTGAAATTAAGCCTGTTGAACAAGCGGGTATCCAACCCAATTTCCAATTCCTGAACTTTTTCAGGGGAGAGGTCGCGGTTACCCAAGGCATCTGAAACCGTGTTTCCTGATACCACATTTCCATTTACATCCACAAAGGCCCTAGCACCCAACGTAAGTACATCCCTTGTGTTGAAAGGGGTTGGGAATCCTGCGGATGAACCATAACCTAATCTAAGTTTGGCATAGTTCAAGGCATCTCCTTGAATGGATGGGAATGCCGTTGTAGGGATGAATGAAAGGCTTGCGCCAGGATAGAACAATGAATTGTTTTCTGTCTCCAAGGTCGAGGACCAGTCGTTTCTTCCCACGACGTTCAAGAAAAGAAGGTCTTTGTAGGCCAATGTGGCATCCAAATAAATTCCCACTAGGTTCTCCTCAAAGTTTTGGTTAAGGTTAGATCCAGAGAAGGAATTTACAGATGATGGAGTGGTAAAGTTGTAGTGTTCCAATACTCCAAATACTAATTGTCCTTGGCTTTCTATACCATCTTGGGCATAGGTGTCTCGTCTGCTGTTGGCCCCAAAGGTTGCCTTTAGATTAAGGTCTTCGTTGAGGTCTCTTTCGGCACTAAGGATAATGTCATGGTTCCAAATGGAATTACGTACGGAAGTTGTCCGCAGGATACCCAAGGTTGGTCCATCCACACCCCCTTTGTTTTGTCCGTAGCTGTTCAATTCCGTATAGGTATCCAAACCTACCCTGTAGGTAAGGTTCATCCAGTCGTTCAACGCATAGCTCATGGACATGTTCCCCGTAAATCGGTCCGTTTCCTGGGTAGTTTTGGAATTGGCTACCGTCCAATATGGATTTTGGATATCGTTTCCTGAGCGGTAGTATACACTTCTACCATCCGCAGCTTGGAACGGAATGTTGGTCAAATCCACACTTCTTGGGGTGTAAAGCACATCCCCAAAAATGGCGGAACCATCAAAAGCGGCACCACTACCGGTACTTACTGCATTGGGAGGTGATGTGTATCCGGTTCTGGCAAAATTGAAGATTCCGGAAACGGTGAACTTATTGGACAATCTTGCACTACCTCCCAAACTAAAGTTGTTTCTGGTTAGTTTGTTGCCAGGAGTAACCCCAATATCTTCGGTTCGTCCATAGTTTCCATTGAAACTGATTTTTTCCGAACCTCCCCGAACATTGATGGAAGTATTGTATACATAACCTGTCCTAAAAAATTCTTCCACACCATTATAAGGTTTGTATGGATATTCGTCATCCAATAAGTCTTCAAAGCCGGCAACCAAAGTTGGGTCGGCAATGTAGTTGAAAGGGTGTTGTAATATGGCAACGCCATTGGCGCCTGTTCCAATATATTGGCCTGCGCTGGCTATCCCATCATCATCGGTACGATCAAAACGAGGCCCCCAGTTACTGAAAAAGTAACCAAAGCCCTGGTGGAAACCTCCTCCGTAGTTGTTCTGATATTTGGGAAGCACTGCATTGGACATAAATATTGATTGTGAAACGGTCACTTCGGTTTTGGAAGGCGCATCTCCAGAGGCAGACCCTTTGGTGGTGATCAAAATCACACCATTACGACCGCGGTTACCGTACAATACAGTTGCACTCAAACCTTTCAGAACACTTACACTGGCGATGTTGTTGGGGTCCAGATCCAAGAATCGGCTAGACTCTGTATTACCATCCAAAAAGTTGGTTTGGGTGTTGGTGCCAGAGTCAAAAGGGATACCATCCACAATAAACAAAGGCTGGTTGGATTGTGTGGCAGAGGAATATCCCCTGATGATGATATTGGTACCTGACCCGGAAAGTCCGTTGTTCGATGTAATGTTTACACCCGCAACCTTACCGTTAAGAACCCGAGCAATATCAGCTTCTGGCCTTGATTCCACTTTTTCTGCCTCCACCGTGGTTACAGCATAACCCAGAGATCGTTTTTCCCGTACAATACCCTGTGCGGTCACAACTACCTCTTCCAATTGTGCAGTGTCTTCCTGCATGGTAACGTTGATCGTGTTTCCGGCGCCTACGGCACGTTCTTCAGTTTTCTGGCCCAAATAGGAAAACACAAGGACATCGCCCACATTTGCCTCAATTTGGTATTGGCCATCAAAATCGGACTGGGTACCTGTGGCCGTGCCCTTTACAATAATATTGACACCGGGCAATGGCACCCCGTCTTGATCGGTGACCGTTCCGGTGACCGTTTTTTCTTGAGCATGGGCAAAAGCCAAAGAAAGGCACATTGCCAAAAATGCTCCAAACAGTTTCTTTACTTTCATACGAATAAAGTTTTGTTAGTAATTGAATTGAGTTAGAGCAACTGAGAAAGGAGGGCGGAGGAGAAGGTTAAGATGATAGCTAATTCAAATAATACTTCTGGAAAGCGAACAAAACTTAATGGATTTTGTTTTTTAAGAAGTAAGGCCTCTCACCGCCCTACCTTTACAATTGCATAACAAATCAACTCATATCGCACTTTTGGGAGGTACTTTTAAAACGGGGAGAACCTCAAAAAAAAGAGCGCCCATGGGGAAGTACCCTTTTTAACATTTGAGTTGTTTGAATATTAACCTTTTGATACTTAATGGAATAAAAAAACCTCTTGGTTGCAAGAGGTTTTTAGCACTGAATTTGAAAAATCTGACTGGTCGATCCATGTTATCAGGCAAAATGGGCCGTCTCATATTCAAATGGTTTGGCCTCATTACTTCTAAAATCATTGGGACTTACCCCGGTATTTTTCTTGAAAGCGGTATAGAAACTGTTCTTACTATTAAAACCAACCTCATACATAATGGCCTTTACACTTAGGTGCGGTTCCGATGCAAGCAGGTACATAGCCTCCTTAATTCTATAATCATTGAGAAAAGTGTAGAAATTTTTGGAGAAATAAGTATTGATCACTTGGGACACTTTGTACCTGTTCTGCTGTATGTGTTCTGCCAAATCATCCAAGCCAATGTTGTTGTTACGGTAGATTTTGTCTATATCAAAAGCTTTCTTGATTTCTGACCTGATATATACAGCCTGTTCTTTGGTCAGTCCCGATTTCTCATATTTCTTTTGATTTTTTTTCGGGATCATTTCCGGGTTTTCTTCGCCCAGATATCTGGAAACGAATTGTTTTAGTAGTCTTTTCATTTGATCGATGATTTTGATTGATGACTACTAGTTACCCATTAAAGCACCATTTCTAGGTTTTCCCGATAAGAGTTTACCTATTACGGAAGCTATTCAAATATTGACTAGGTGTAAGGTTGGTGTCTTTTTTGAAGGCTTTGTTGAAAGAGACTTTGTTGTTGTACCCAACCTCGTAGGCAATATCAATGATGTTGGATTTTGAATCCTTTTCCAAAAGCTCCTTGGCTTCTTTGATTCGGTAAGAATTCACAAATTCATGGAAGCTCATTTCAAAATGCTCGTTGATCAATTGAGAGGCATTATGTCTAGTGGTATCCAATTTTTCGGCCACAATGTCCAAGTTTAGGTCGTTTCTACGGTACAATTTTTCATCTTGGAAAAGATCCTGTAGATTTTGCTTGAGTTCATGGGAAAGGCTTTCGGTAAGGCCAGACTTCACATATTTAGGGAACAATCTATTGGTAAAGGCATACAGTCCGCTAAAGACATCAGGCTGAACATTGGCGGCATAGCCTACATAGAGTACCATGGCACTCATGAGTACAATGGGGGCGTGGTACAACAAGCCACTGTTATTCCCGGATGCAATGTAAAATCCATAGATTATATAAACCACTACATAACTTACATGGATTCCGTAAATGTTTTTCTGCCAAAGCTTGGTTTTTTCCGGTAATTGATCATTGTCCGTCCGTAAGATTCGATGTACGAAATAAGCATAAACAGCTAGGGAAATTGCCTTAAGGATTACCAATAGCATCAATTTCGCGGAATCCCCGGGGTTGAGTCCCTCCTGTAACCTATCCAACATCAAATGCAATTTTTCCGAACTGGAATATGCATAGACTTCCATGGTCAAATAGATGGTGAGTCCCGCGGATGGCAATAAGTGCCAAAGATCTTTGGTACTTAATTGTTTTGAGTTTGATACCCTTCTGAAATAAAGAAACAACAAAGGCCCATATAAAAACGAGGCCCAGGTTGACATTAAATAGGTATGTGGAAACTCAAAAACATAATTCGTGTTGTTGATGCTGATATTCAGGATGAACAACGAATGGATGAAAATGAAAAAGGCAATGAGTATCCGTGCCTGTTTGTCTATTTTTTTGTTGACCAAAAGAAGGAACATTACATAGAAACCTATAATGGACACAAAAAAATACACTGCGGCCCAAACAGTTATTTTTGGGATTACGGTGCCGGATAGTTTATTGAATTCTTCGTTGTCCCGTATCCCATCAAACCCTTCATGCAACAAAAAGGTTGGGTGGAAATCTATTTTGAAGTAGTCGTAAATATGGGTAACGGATTCTTTGGGGAGATCAATGGCGGCTTCGCTCAATGCCAGTTTTTTTAGGACATGTATTTTTTCTTCGACATTGTCCACATCCAGATTCTTTTTGTAAAGCGGGATGGCTTTTTCAAAGCGATGGGTATTAAAATAGTAATCGGCCCAGTCAATGGAATCTTGGAAACTGATAGGGGCATAATCCATTTCCTTTTCCAAATGGGGAATACCCCCTCTGGAACAGACGGAGTATGCCAATAGGAAAATAAAGACAATGTATTTGGATGATTGTCCCATTTTGATTGATGATGAATTAGCACTGTTAACAAATTAAGAAAATCATCTGTTAAAAATGTTAATTAACTATTAAAATAGGTAAGACCCGATAATAATTTACCTTTTGAATGGTAATTTTTTAACTTTTGAACAGTTGGGAAGGGAGCACAAAAAAAGCTGAGATTTAAATCTCAGCTTTTCTTTTGTTAGGCTAGTAGCGGGGACTGGACTCGAACCAGCGACCTTCGGGTTATGAGCCCGACGAGCTACCTACTGCTCTACCCCGCGATGTGG
>JAGQZL010000087.1 GCA_020434915.1 Allomuricauda sp.
TGGATATAGGCAGGAACAATGCATCCCAAGTGATCAACGAACATTTTAATCTCAGTTTTTTTGATTTTATCAATAAATATAGGGTGGAAGAAGCTGAAAGATTGCTTGAATCGAATCAGTTGATGACCATCACGGACATTGCCTTTGAAGCCGGGTTTAACAACAGGGTTTCCTTTTACAAGGCCTTCAAGAAAGTACACGATATAACTCCTACAGAGTACAAAGATCATTTTATGGCCTCTTGACAGAAGTGCTAATTATTGTAAGGATTTACAGAAATGCACACTCATTGGGTTAATTTAAAACTTTCAAATATCTCATTATGAAAGTTTTAAACCTAATCAGTATTTTTTTGATTGTTCTATCGGTGAATGCACAAGGTGTTGCACCCGTTGCATCCGGAGCTAGTTTTGCCGCTGTGGCAAATCCTTTGGTCGATTTCGGTGGCACATTTCAAATCCGGACTTTGAACGCAAGTAATTTCTTGGATGAAACAGAAGATGGTCTTCTTTTGGCAAACTCTCCCTTTCTGTTTAAGGAATGGCGGTATGGTCGAATTACACTTAATAGCGGTGATATCTATAGTGGCAGGTTTGCCTTTGACACCTTTTCCAATGAAATGTTGTACAAGGACATGGAGCAAAACAAAACCATTAGCCTTTACAAGAATATATTCAAGGAGATCATCATCGATGATATGGTCTTTGTTGCTGTACCAATGAATGGTACCTATTCCATTTTCCAGGACCTGACGCCCAACAACGACACGATAAAACTTCTTAAGCTCTTTAAGTCTTCCATCCAGCAATCGACCTATAACCCAGTCATTCATTCCAAGAAAGAACTTGACCGGTTTGTGATCAATGCATCCTACTTTATCCAAGATGCAAAAACTGATTTATTGTCCGAACCGCTATATCCCAAAACAAGGAAGGTCTCCAAGTATCTTTCCAAACATCCCATGGGAACCACTGCCAAAATCAAGGGCTTTGTAATCAAGGATGAAATGGACCTTATCGATCTTGTAAACACGTTGAACGGCCCTTTGGATACTGTTAATTAGTGTAGGCACGGTTGTAAAGGTTTGTACGCACAAACACCTTTTAACATTCTTTTCAGTTGATTTACCCCAGCAATTGTAATAAGGAAGGGCGGTGAACTTCGTACTTCATTATAAACGTAATATTAGTTATGGTCTCATTGAAGTTGTTTTTTGAATTAGCTCTATTAAAAACGATTTCCCGTCCTCCTTTTTAAGATTGCTCCAACTCAAAAATAAAAAAAAATAATTTAAAGTTTTATGAAAGTAAAGATTTACTTGTCATTGTTGGCAGGTGCGGTGTTTGGTATGACATCGATGCTGGCACAGACGAAAACAATTTCGGGTACTGTTACAGATCAGTACGATTTGCCACTGCCAGGGGTAAACATTTTGGTCAAAGGCACCACTACAGGAACACAGTCTGATTTTGATGGAAATTACACCATCAGCGCTGCCGTTGGCCAGACCTTGCTGTTCAGTTACCTCGGATTGAGAACAGAAGAAGTTCTTGTGGGCAGTTCCTCTACCATCAATATCCGCATGGAAGAGGATGCACAGGCCTTGCAGGAAGTAGTGTTGACGGCACTGGGCCTTGAAAAAAAGAAGGATGAGGATCTCAGTTCCTCCACCAGGGTCGATACCGAAGCCTTACAACGTTCCGGGGAGTCCGGTTTGATCCAGGGAATGGCTGGTAAAACCTCAGGTCTTTTGATTACCAGGAACACTGGGGATCCTGGAGCGGGTGCCTACATCCAGATACGGGGGCAAAACACCATTACGGGCTCCAGTTCACCACTGGTGATAATTGATGGTATACCCATATCCAATTTCAGCTCTACCGGAGGTACGGGAGGGGTGGCCCAGCAATCTAGATTAAATGACATAAACCCGGACGATATCGAGAACATTACGGTCCTCAAAGGGGCCTCTGCGGCAGCGGTATATGGTTCTGGGGCTGCCAATGGGGTGATCGTCATCAAGACGAAGGGTGCCAAGGGTGCGGAAGGAAAGGTCACGGTCAACATTCGTTCATCCACCGCCATTGACAAGATCAATATCGAACATAAGAAACAGGGTAAGTACGGACAGGGTTTCCCACTTTGGTGGTCAACTGGAGATCCCGCTGACGCAGCGACTTATGTTTGGGTGCCCAATACCGGATTTTCATGGGGGGATAAAATAGCCGATCGTAACGGGGGCGATGATGATGTTTCTGTGGGCAACCAGCGTTTTGAGGCAGAAAGCGGCAACATCTATTATCCCATTGTCAACAAGAATTCCCAAGAAGTATTCAACAAGACTAACAGGGACCAAGTCTTTGGCAATGGCCTCACTTTGGATAATTCCATCAACATTGGCTTTGCAGGCAATAGGTCAAGAACGTTGTTAAGCTATTCCAATTGGGACCAGCAGGGCATCATTCAGGGACAATCGGCCTACAATAGACAAACATTCCGTATCAACAATGATCTGGAACTGTCCGATAAGGTCAGGGCTCGGGTCAATGTGGCCTATACCAAGATCAAATCACAATCCGTACAGCAGGGATCGAACCTGAACGGACTATACTTAGGTTATTTAAGGACATCCCCTGATTATGACAATACGGACTATAAGGGAACATATTTCAATTCGGCCGGTGTCCCAACGGCGAACTCGCACCGAGGCTACCGTAATTATTTGGGAAGTGCTCCCCCGGCGTACAATAACCCTGGTTGGACCATCAACGAGCAAACAAACCCAAACTTGGTAGATCGTTTCATTATCAATCCAGAGCTCAACTGGGATATCTTTAAGAACATCACCTTGACCACCAGATATGGACTGGACTATTATGTTGACGATCGGGAAAGCTTCTTCCCCGTAAATTCTGCTGGAGCATCCTCCGTCGGTGGTTATGGAAAAACGATAATTCGAAGTAAGATCGAAAATTATGACGCATTTTTAACGGCACAGCACATTATTGATCCGAATTTTAACATCAGCTGGATTGCCGGGGTCAATTTTCAAAGTAGTCTTAGAAGATCGGATGGTGCCGGGGAGACGAATTTCACCAATCCCTTTGTGGGAGATCTGCGGTTGACAGGTAATTCAACCGCCGAAAACAATGCTGGATTTGTCTCTTCTAGGAAAGTACGGAAATCAGGGGTTTACGGTGTGTTCAATACGGAATTGTTCGATCAATTGTTGATCGAGCTCTCAGGCAGGTATGAGCGGCCCTCGACCCTGAATGATGGGGTGTTCTATCCCAGTGCTTCCATTGGATGGCAATTCAGTAAGGCATTGGGGGAATCCAATTTTTTTAGTTTCGGTAAGTTCAGGGCTTCCTATGGGGAGGTGGGGATTGAACCTCAACCGTACTCGGGCACAACCCTCTTCTTTGGCGGTGGTGCCGGTTCGACATGGGGCGATGGTCTGGCAGGTTCACTGTATGGGAACCCCTTTACCAGAAGCGCGACAAGGGGCAATCCAAACCTAAAACCGGAAATCGTCAAGGAATATGAAGTGGGGATGGATGCCCGTTTTTTGAACAACCGATTGAGCCTGAATGCCACCTATTACAGCCGTAGAACAGTTGATGCCCTGTTAAGCATAGCTTTACCGGCATCCACAGGATTTGGATCTCAGTTGGAAAATGCAGCCGAGATTTCCAATAAGGGCGTTGAGATCGATCTGGGTGGTAAAATTATCTCCACCAACGATTTCAGTTGGGATATCAACCTGAATTTCTCCACAAACAGAAATATTGTGGAAGACCTGAGCGGGGTCCAATCCGTATTCTTGAATGGTTTTACCGGATCTTCCGCTCGGGTGATCGAAGGTGAGCCGTTCTCCGCCCTGTGGGGTGGAAAGTTTCAGCGGAACGATGATGGCAGCCTGACCTTGGACGAAAATGGGTTTCCAATAGCCGATTCCCAAGAAGGGATCATCGGAGATCCCAATCCTGATTGGCGCGGTGGTCTAGGCACTACCCTACGTTGGAAAGGGCTGACCCTATCTGCACAGTTTGAAACATCGCAAGGCGGCGATATGTGGGCGGGTACCAAAGGTGTACTTTATTACTTTGGGATTTCCCCCGACACGGCCAATGAGTCGGTGGCCCCAGCAGGTGGTTTGACAAATTACTATGGGGTGAACTATCCGGAAGGTACCATTTTTAGGGGCAACATCGGAGATTTTGGTGGTGGTCCGGTTGCCTTGGACGCCGATTGGTATTCAGACCTTGGCGGTGGATTCGGTGCCGTTGGTGAACAATTTGTAGAGGATGCCTCTTGGACCAGGTTAAGGGAGCTTTCCCTGTTCTATACCATTCCCCAAAGACTAATAAAAAATATTGGTTTTGCCAATATGGAAATTGGAGTGACCGGTAGAAATTTGGCACTATGGACAAAATTTGAGGGTGTAGATCCCGATCTGAACTTGACCGGGGCGTCAAAGGGACGTGGACTGGATTATTTTACCAATCCAGGTACCAAATCATACCTGTTTACCATTAAAGTAGGATTTTAATATAGATAACGATGAAAAATAGATATTTTATAATTTTTATGTTGATTGGCTTGATGTTCCATTCCTGTGTCGAGTATGTGGATGGGGTGGATATCAATCCAAATGCATTTACCGAAGCTCCCGGAGAATTGGTCATCGGCCAAGCGGAGCTGACCTTTGTGGAACTTTTCAGCGGTGAGTCCAATCGTTTGGCGGGTATATTTACGGACCATTTCACAGGGGCTGACCGACAGTTCATTTCATACAATAATTACAATGTGACCGCTGGGGACTTCACTAGTTCTTGGGGATCGGTGTACTCCGGTGGATATGCGCAGGCCAAAATTGCCAGGGAAGACGCACAGGCCCAAGGAAATGTGGTATTGCAGGGGATTGCGGAAATTATGATGGCTGCTTTTGCAGGGGAAACAACATTGTTATATGGGGATGTACCTTTTTCCCAAGCGGCCGATGTGGACCAATTCCCCGATCCGTTGTATGATGGACAGATTGAGGTGCTGCAAGGTGTTCAAGGGCTATTGTCCTCTGCCTTGGGCAATGTTGGAAGTGCCACAGTAAACGATTTTTATGGTAGCAATATATTTGTCTCCAACGATGCCACATGGGCAGAGGTGGCCCATAGTTTGAAGGCACGTTATTATCTGGCGGCGAAAAATTATGAAATGGCGCTGACAGAGGCACAACTCGGTATTGCAACACCGAATGCGGACCTACTTTCCCTTCACACCTCCGCCAGTGGGGGACAAAACCTGTATTATCAATTTGGTGCTCTGGCAAGGGCCGGTTATCTGACGGTGGAAGGTTCTACCCTGAAAAATTTGGTGGATGGTACCACCCCAAGATTGTTGGCCACTCCAGGTGATACAGAAAGGGGTGCTGTCTATTTTGACGGCATTGAGCTCAATTATACCGATGGGGGCTATTTTGCCATAGATGCCCCTGCCCATTTGGTGACTTGGGTGGAGACAAAACTTATCGAAGCTGAGGCAGCGGCCAGGACCGGAGGGGATGGATTGACACCCTTCAATGCGGTACGTGATTATCTTGCAACCCTTTATGGAGGGGATTTTCCACATTCCACTGCCACCGGCAATGATTTGATTTTGCAAATATTGGAAGAAAAGTACATTTCCTTGATCGGCCAGCTTTCCGTGTTCAGTGATGTCAGACGCACCGGCAATGCTTTGGGGGTCGCCATCAAATCCAATACCGCACAGACTATTCCACAAAGGTTTTTGTATCCACAGTCAGAAGTGGACACCAATGACAATTTTACGGGGCTCATAAATTTATTTGCCCCCACGGCCATTAACCAATGATCAATATTCGGGGTTGTTGATTTTGATTGTAAGGGCCACTCGTTGTATGAGTGGCCTTTTTTTGTATGACATGGGGCATGAGCCATTCGGAAAAGGTGTTACCATGGTATTTTCATGTTTGGACTATCGATGTACTGCATGAACTGAAAGGTTTGGGCACGTCTTATAGGGTTGTGGACATTGGAGGGACCAAAACAAAAAGGATAATACGGCATCCAACCGTATAATAAGGGAACTTTCCCATTCCAAGTAGGATAGGAGCCCCATACCATTGTTCCATTCATCAACATGGAGTTTGGTGATGACTGCAATTATTATGACAAGTCTTTTTTTTGGAGTTTAAGGTCCACCATATCCTGTTGAATATGAGAATTGTTGGTCTGTTTGGCATCCTTGTCCAATCCTCCAATTCCAAGGGGTCGATACTACAGTACGTTTCCATGGCCGGAAATGGTTAAAAAGCGTTAATTCCTGCTTATTCTTATAAAGATTAACACCTAACAGGAATTTAAGACCTTCATTTATCCCAATTAAAATCAACTTTATATGAAAATTAAGGTCATTATTGGTGCATTGCTTTGTTTTGGTTGTGCAAGCGCCCAAAACGCATACCAAAAGGAACTGAACAATCAAAATTACAAAGGGGTCATTGAGAAAGCGCAGCATGCGTTGAAAGTCAATCGAACGGACTCCATCGCTTCTTATTATATGGGGTTTTCCTATACGAAACTCAATGAACCCAAAAAGGCCATCGAATATTTGATAAGGGCGAAAAACAATGGTTTGAATATTTTTCCGGTCCAACTCAATCTTGCCAAAAACTATGCCGTCTTGGAGGAATACGACAATGCCCTGGATGAACTACAGGAAGGTGCCAATGCCGGTTCACCGGCCTATGCACAATTGGACGTAATGGAATTTGAAGGACTAGTGGACAATGAAAGGTTCAAGGCCATCAGGCAACAAATGTTGAACACCGCATTTCCCTGTAAAGGTGATGCGAACTATAGAAAATTCGATTTTTGGGTAGGGGATTGGGAGGTGACCCATTTTGTAAAAGGAACCCCGGCTGGTAAAAGCATGATAAGAAAGGAGGAGGATGGATGTGTCATCCGGGAAAACTGGATAAGTGCCACACCTGGCATTACAGGAACCAGTCTTAATTTTTTCAACACTAACTCAAACCAATGGGAGCAGCTTTGGGTGGACAATTCTGGGACTTTTCTCAAATTGAAAGGGAGCCGGGTAGGTAATCAAATGATTTTGGTCTCTGAGCCTTTTGTGAAAAATGATGGGAAAAGCTATCAAAATAGGATTACATGGACCAAACAAGATGATGGCACTGTACGACAGTTATGGGAGTTGTTGCAAGGAGACGATGTGGTCTCTGTTGCCTTCGATGGACTTTACACCCCAATTGCCAAATAAAAAAAGCCGGTACGAAACCGGCTTTTAAACTAACTAACTCAAAAAAATGCTAACTCAGATAACTCGTTACAAAATTCTTTTTAAACCTTCATGTCAAGGTTAACTTAACTTTAGGATTTCGTTATAATTATTTCATTTTGATGAGTTAATAACGGTAATATTTTCCACTTATTGCATTATTCTAAAAAAAATGTGATTAATCTTGCAAAGCGAATACTTTTTTTAACAAATCTGTTGTTCGGGACGAAACTTTTGTCCTAATTTCTTTTTCTTCCACAGAAATCATGGTGTAGACCCCTTTCAAGGCTTCGTTGGTGGTATAGTCTGTCAAATCCGGGTTTACATCAGTGGTCAAGGGCAGGTTGTTGTATTTGGTGATGATGTTGGCCCAAATTTTATCCGCCCCTACTTTTTGGAAGGAATTTTTGATGATTGGATTGAACTTATTGTACAACTGGGTCTGCGTAGCTTGTTCCAGATATTGGGTGGCGGCATTGTCCGCTCCCAACAAAATCTGTTTGGCATCATTAAAGGTGATGCCTTTTACGGCATCCACAAAAATTGGGGTAGCTTCGCCAACGGCATCCTCGGCCGCCCTGTTGATGATTCTCAAACCTTCGTCGGCCAAACTGGATAGGCCTATGTCCCGCAAGGTTTTATCCACTTTTTGGAGCTCTTCGGGCAGTAGGATCTTTACAAGTTCGTTCTTGAAATAACCGTTTTCAAGTGCCAATTTGTTCACCTGTTTTTCAATTCCCATATTCAAGGCTTCACGGAGTCCCTGGGCAATTTCAGCGTTCCCTATTCCGGTGGTTCCCTGGGGCAATTGGTTCACCACTTGCTGTAATTCGGCACACCCGACCAGTTGAAAAACCAGTACAACTAACAAAATTCGTTTCATGTTTATTTTTTTATAGTTAAGGTGAAGGTACTGCGAAACCTTAAAAAACGACCTGAATTTGACGTTTTATAGATGAAATACTCTTTGAAAATGTATTTAAAAACTCTAATTCAATTCCAAGACCAAAGCAGATTTCGGACGGATTTCCAATGGCTGGGTCAAATCAAAATCCATTGCGGAAAGCACATCCGTACCTGAAGCATGGTTTTGTATGCCTTCGGCAAATCGTTCCAAGTCAATGGTTTGGCTGTTCCTTGAATTGTTTAAAACTACCATTACAACATCATCGGGCTTTTCAGGAAGGTACCTGAAATACACGTACACGTTGTTGGATGGTGAGAAATGAAGTGTTTTTCCTTTATGGATCACCTGTTTGCCCTTGCGCCAGTTTAATAACTTCTTGGTGTACTCAAAGTAATCATTTTGTTTATCCGTGCGCCCTGATGAGGTAAAGGCATTTTGAGCATCGCCTTGCCAGCCTCCAGGGAAATCACGTCGAATATCACCATCACCCTTGTTTTTTTCCCCGAGCATACCAATCTCATCGCCATAATAGATTTGGGGAATCCCACGAATGGTGGCCAAGAGGGTAATAGCCAACTTGTATTTGTTCACATCACCGTCAAACTCCTGATTGATGCGGTTTACATCGTGATTGGCCATCATCACCAATAGGTTGTTGATGTTGGGGTAAAGAAAATCCTTGGTCAGATGGTCGTATACCTTAAAAAGGCCATCTCCCCAGTTTTGCTGATCTTCATTGAAAACATGGGGAATGATATCATGCAGTGGGAAATCCATCACCGAGGGCAGGTTGGAATTGAACCCCTGTATGGCCCCAATCTGGCTATCTTTCTGCCAATAAGCGATATGGGCCGTATCATGCATGAAAATTTCACCGACAATGTTCAAATTCGGGTATTCTTTCATCACCCGTGTTACCCATTCCGTAATGCCCACCTTGTCATTATAGGGGTAGGTGTCCACACGCATGCCATCCAAATCGGCACTTTCGATCCACCAAATGGCATTCTGCACCAAATAATTGATGACCATGGGGTTGCTTTCATTCATATCGGGCATGGTGTAATCGAACCAACCGTCCATACATCCCTTGGCATCATAGGCGGATGCGTAGGGGTCCATTTGGGTGGTTTGAATATAGTTGCTGCGTTTAAAACCATATTCCCCACCTTCCCAATAATGCAACCAGTCCTGTCCCGGTAAGTCTTGGATGAGCCAATTACTCAAACCCCAATGGTTGGGCACATAATCCATAATATGTTTCATGTTGCGCTTGTGCAGTTCTTCGGAAAGTTGTGCAAAATCGGCATTGGTTCCATACCGGGGATCTATTTGATATAGGTCGCTACACGCATACCCGTGGTAGGAATAGGTTTTTTCATTGTCCAAGGTCATTGGCGTACTCCATAAAGTGGTTGCGCCCAATTCATCAATGTAACCCAAATGATCAATGACACCTTGGATATCCCCCCCGTGGCGCCCGCCTTGGGAAACCCTATCCGCTTTTTCAATGGTTTCCGGGCTGCTATCGTTGGAAGGGTCGCCATTGGCAAACCGATCGGGCATGATGAGATAAATGACATCGGAAGAGTCAAATCCTTTCCGATCTGCGGAGCCCAATTTTCTGGCTTTGAACTCATAATCCATTTTACTGACGGTTCTCCGACCTTTCTTGAACTTAAGGGAAACGCTTCCCGGGGAAACATTCTTTGTGTCGATGGTAATGAACAGATAATTGGGATTGTCCACTTTTTCAATCTTCTTGATGGTGATGCTCTCAGGGAATTCAGGTTGCAATTCGTTGATGTTGTTTCCATACACCAACAGCTGAAGTTCTGTGTCCTTCATATTGCTCCACCAGTAAGGGGGTTCTATTTTTTGTACTTGGGCCATGGATGGGACCATGGCTATTAGGAAGAGTAGTAAAACTATTTTTTTCATGATGTTTTTGCTATGGGTTCCTTCAAAAGGAAAGTGTGTATTAAATCAAAGTGCTATGGAAGCGTCGTCCTTGTCATCCACTCTGGCAACCAAAAGGGCAGCAATCAAAAAGGAAACGCCACTGGTAACGAGTGCATAAATGGGCTGTCCGCCATATAGGTATTGTACCATGGGACCACCGATTAGTGCATTCACAATTTGCGGAATGACAATGAAGAAATTAAAAATCCCCATGTAAACTCCCATCTTTTTAAGGGGTATGGCCCCGGCAAGAATAGCGTAGGGCATAGCCAAAATACTGGCCCAAGCAACCCCGATACCTACCATGGACAAAATCAGCCAGTTTTCATCGGGCATGATGTAAATGGACAAAAACCCTAGGGCACCAATAACCAAGGAAATGGAATGGGTACGCTTACGCCCCACTTTTTTGGCAATGAAAGGAAGAAAAAAGGCAAATATGGCCGATATACCATTATAAACACCAAATAGGATGCCTACCCAATCCCCAACATTTTGGTA
>JAGQZL010000088.1 GCA_020434915.1 Allomuricauda sp.
GCTTTTACTTCATCGGTTTGTTCTTGTGGTTGGGTTTCACAAGTGTATTGGCACAAAAAACAGATACACAAAAGTCAACTGACGAGGCCTCTTATTTTTTATTGGATGTGAGTTATATGAACGATGCCATTTTCATGGGTCGTCGGGATTCCATAGCAGCCCCTTACCTGTTGCCATCCATTGGGTATTATGATAAATCCGGATTGTTTGCGGATGTTACTGCTTCATATCTAACGAGTTCCGAAGAGCAACGGGTGGATTTGGTTTACATTACGGGAGGCTATCTGTTCGACTCCGATAATTGGAGTGGGGGAGTTTCAGGCACCGCTTATTTTTACAATGAGGAAAGCTACAATGTGCAATCTGAGGTTGTTGCGGATATCACTGGATTGTTGAGCTATGATTTTAAGTTGTTGGAGCTCTCCATCTATACCAGTGCGTACTTCAGCAAGGATGGCTCCACTGACCTTTTTTTGGGAATGTTGGCAGACAAGACTTTTTATGCATTTGATAGGAGTCTTCTAATAACACCAAGAATCTCCGTTTTTGCAGGATCACAATATTTTTATGAAGAGTACTATTCCACTAGCCGTTTGGGCAACCGTAAGAGTTCAAGCAGTGGTCAGGGTAGTGGGCAAATAGGCTCAACTACGGAGACTGTGACCAATGTGGAGATTGCGGAGGCTTCAGAATTCAACATACTAAATCTGGAACTGAGTGTTCCCCTTCAATATCAACACAAGCATTTTATTTTCTCCTTTACCCCGGCGTGGGCTTTTCCACAGACCAGTGCAACACTCACTACGGATGATGGTGTTTACGAGGAGGATTTGGAAAATGTGTTCTACTGGTCCGTAGGTATCAGCTATTGGTTCAATGCCAAAAAGAATAACTAGTTACTTTAGTTTCGGCAAGTATAGTTTGTAGGTTTTATTGGCCGTTTTGATATTGTCCAGATGTCCCATGAATGATTTGTCCTTTTTCAAAAAGTGGATATGGACAAAACTGTCATGATGGGTATAGATTCCTTGGTGGTGTTCTGAGTAAAATCCGATGAACTCTCCTTTCGCGTTCTCAAATGAAAACTTTTGGGACTTTACTCCTTCACGATAACCATCCACATCAGGATTGCGGGGTGTAACAATGTGTGCCGTGATGTCATCGAACCGGCCTTTTAGTTTAAATGCAAAGGGTTGGGAGGTATCATAACCGTGTTCCTTGGCAATAGTGGTAACCTTTTCCTGAATGTCGGCCACACTGTTGAAAGGCCCCTGGACTTGGTATACGGCCCATTTGTCAACATTGGTATATACAAAAAATGGAGAGCGGATGTCCCAGCTTTTACCAACACTATAAGCGTTTTCAACAAAAGCCGTGGCATAGTAAGGTTGGCTATCCACCACGGTAATCTCCCCTTTCATTTTGTCATATGGGCCCATTCCATACACGTGGGATTTAGGAGAAATTGTATCCAACCACATGTTGATGTCGTAGGTATTTCCCATTTTGTTCATAGCACCTACGTCATGTACCATTGGCATTTGGGCCGATAGTTGCATGGAAACCAAACTAACTAGAATAGGGAAACAAAACTTTTTAAAATTCATTGGTTCATTTTAGTGTTAAAGAATGATGTTGAAAAGATAGCCCGAAACGATGATACAGAGCATCACCACGCCAAAAAATATCCCGATCAATTTTAAGGTCATCACTTTTTTGAGCAGCATGGCCTCAGGCAAAGAGAGACCCACAACGCCCATCATAAAGGCAATTGCGGTTCCCAAAGGAATTCCCTTGGCAACCAGTACCTGGACAATAGGGAGAATCCCCGATGCATTGGAATACATGGGCACGGCCAAAATCGTGGCCATGGGAACGGCAAAAAGATTGTCCTTGTCCATATATTTTTCAAAGAATCCTTCGGGAATGTAGCCATGCATCAAACCGCCAATGGCTATCCCGATGACAACATAAGGAAGCACCCCTTTCAATATTTTTAGAGCTTCCTTCCAAATGATGGGCAACCGTTGTTTAAACGGTTGTTTTTCAGTTGCAAACCGCTCTTGGTCCCGTTCGGCGTTGGCCAACACTTCCTTGACCCAAGGAGTGAGGTATTTTTCCAGCTTTAACTTTTGAAGGATCAACCCAGAAATCGTACCCAAAAGTACACCACTCATTACATATAGAATTGTTGTGTTGACCCCGAACAACCCAATGAAAAGCCCGATGGCCACTTCATTCACCAAAGGTGAGGTCACCAAAAAGGCAAAGGTAACCCCTAATGGAATGCCCCCACGAACGAACCCAATGAACAGTGGTACGGATGAGCATGAACAGAAAGGCGTTACTACTCCAAAGAGGCTGGCCATTACATACTCCATACCGTAGAGTTTTTTTCTGGACAAATAATTCTTGACCCGGTCAATAGGGAAATAACTGTTCACAATGCCCATTAGGAACACCACAATGAACAGCAACAAAAGTATTTTGATACTGTCATAAATAAAAAATTCCAAGGCTTGGGCCAGATGGTCTTCGGGGTTCATCCCAAAAACATCAAAGACCAACCATTGGGCCATATGTTCCAGCCAATCAAACATTGGGTCTATATTGGAGACTTATTGCAAGAGGGCCAGTACTTCCTCTTTGGAAGGAACCCTACCTTTTATGACCACATTACCGTCAACCACCAAGGCAGGAGTGATCATCACGTTGAATTTCATGATATCAACAATGTCCTCCACTTTTTCTATGGAAGCATCCAATTGGTTTTCAACGACTACGTCTTTGACAACATTGGTAAGATTTTGACACTTGGGACAACCTGTCCCCAAGATTTGAATGGTATGTTTCATTGGTGCTTGTTTATTATTTTATATAGCTTCATCGCAAATTTACAATGGGATAGTCGGGCAAATTGTGACATTTGTCACACATACTAATTAATTCCTTTTTAATCCTATTGTCATTCTGTTGTACATTTGAAAAACTGCCAAAATCTGCTACATGCGCAATCTGATTGTTTCTGTAATTTGCTTTTTCCCATTTTACTTTCTTTCGGCCCAACAGACCATTTCGGTCAGTGGGCTGTTGTTAGATGGTGACACCAAGGAACCTTTGGCCTTTGTAAATGTTGCTGTGCACCACATGGACAACAACACCTTGGTTACTGGTACAATTAGTGATGAAAACGGTCGATTCAACATTTCCGGGATTACCATTGGTAATTACAAATTATACTTCTCCTATATTGGTTATTCCACCACTGAACGCACCCTGGTTTCCGGTGGATTGAATACCATTTTTGATTTGGGTAGAATTGAGCTTTCCCCTAGCGGCGAAGCCTTAGCTGAGGTTGAGGTGGTTGGCGAACAAGCTGTGACCAATGCCGAACTGAGCAAAAAATCCTTCAGTTTGGAAGATAACATTGCACAGTCTGGGGGTTCCGTAATGGATGCCATGAAAACATTACCGGGAGTGACCTTTGATCAAGAAGGAAAAGTTGTTTTAAGGGGAAGTGATAAGGTGGTAGTACTCATTGATGGAAAGCAAAGTAGCTTGACAGGTTTTGGCAATCAAAAAGGTTTGGCCAATATTCCGGCTTCCAACATTGAAAAAATAGAGATCATCAACAATCCATCTGCAAAGTATGATGCCAATGGATTTGCCGGAATCGTCAATATCATTTACAAAAAAGAAAAACAATTGGGATTGAATGGGGATATAGGGTTATCCTTTGGTCTAGGTGCCGTGGGAAAACGTAGGGAAGATACCCCCACCAATCTGGGTAGTTATACGGTAAATCCCAAGTTGATTCCGAGTTTGAATCTCAATTACAAAAAGGATAAGGTGAATTATTTTCTTCAAACAGAATTTATTCTCCAAGAGGCTTTGCCCAATAATGAATTCACTACTCGTAACTATGATGACGGACGCAATGTAATTTCCCAAGTTCCAGAAAACAGGAGACAATTTCGGTCCATCATCAATGGCGGTATCGACTATGATATGGACGAGAATAATTCGTTTACCTTTTCGGGACTGTATGACCGTGAAAAACATATTGATACGGCGCAGGTGGCTTTCATCGACCTGAATACCAATAATAGGAACAGATTTTACACTTGGCAGGAGGAAGAAGTTACCCGATACATCAATGCTTCGGTAAACTATAGGCACAGGTTTGAACAGCCCGGACATACACTGAGTGCCAACGCTCAATTTACCCAAGGCTTGGAAGACGAGACCTACTCCTTGAACGATAGCTCGGCCGTTAGGGTAGGTAGGGACAAAACCAACATTAGGGCCATTGAAAATACGACGAGCATTTCCACGGATTATGTGAAACCCCTGCGTGCCGGAAGAATGGAGTTGGGGGCAAAACTTCGGATACGTAGGTTGCCTGTGGATTATACCATTACCCCTGGAAACGAATCCATTATTTACTCGGATTTGGGTACTTTTTCGGATTGGGGGGAAAATCTGTATGCTGGCTATGCCAACTTTGTGTTGGAAAAGGAGAAATATGACGTAGAAACCGGTCTGCGTACCGAACAGACCAATGTGTTCTATGACCTTGACCCTGTGAATGCCTATTATCCCAACAATGATAAATACGACTATTTTGAACTGTTCCCCAGTGTTCGATTTACCTATAAGTTGAATGCCCACAACCGAATTTCGGCTTTTTATAACCGTAGGATAGACCGGCCTGGGGAACCGGAACTTCGTGTATTTCCAAAATATGATGACCCCGAGCTTTTAAAAGTAGGAAACCCCTATTTGCGTCCGCAGTTTACCGATGCTTTGGAATTGGCACATAAATATTTGTGGTCCACAGGATCCCTGTTTACTTCAGTTTACCATAGAATGATTCAAGACCAATATATGCGTATTTACAGCATTGACGATTCCAACCCCGATTACGATATTGTGAATAGGATTTACCAAAATACAGGAAAGGCGACCAATACGGGTCTGGAATTGTTGTTGAGTCAGGATATTTCAAATAAATGGAAGGTTTCTGGCACTTTCAATTGGTATTCAAACGCTATTAATGCCTATGAGGGAACGTTGTTGTTTCCTTATGAACGTTCTTTCTCGATTCAAAAAACAACTGTTGATGCATGGAATCTGAAAATCAACACAGAGATGACCTTGCCCAAGGACTTATCAGTTCAATTAACCGGGGTTTATTATTCTGATAGAAATATACCTCAAGGCAAGGAGCTGTCGCGGTCCTCAATAGATTTTGGCGTTAAAAAACGATTTTGGAACAAAAAGGCGGAATTGACTATTTCGGCCAGTGATATCTTCAATCGGTTCGGGATACGACAGGAGGTCAGTGGTGAAGGATTCGGGGTCTTGTATCAAAACTATTTTGAAACGCAGATTTTTAGGGTTGGATTTAAGTATAAGATTTAAAAATGCATTTTCATCCCCTCATGGGTTGATTTGAACCCAAGGGACTCATAAAATCGGATGGCATCCGGGCGTTGTTTGTCAGTTGTCAGTTGCAGTAAATGAGCGTTTCTTTCCTTGGCCCGGTTGATGGCCCATTCAAACACGGTTTTCCCAATGCCCAGTCCCCGATGGACTTTGTGGACCCGTACGCCTTCAATCTGGGCGCGAATACCACCTTGGTAGGTTAAATAGGGAATAAAGGTCATTTGAAAAACAGCGATGATTTGATTTGCCTCGTTTTCAACCACGATCAATTCCTGGTTTTGGTCGGAATCAATTCGCTCAAAGGCATCGTAATAGGTTTTGGGAAGGGGTACCGTGAAGTTTTCCCGTGTACTGCCCAATGCATCATCTGCTATCATTTCAACAAGTACTGGTACATCCTTGGTAGTTGCTTTTCTGAATTTCATCATCCTTCCCTGTTTGTTAAATTACAATGCGTTCTTCATTGCTGCTACAAAGCTTTACTCTTCAATTCCTTTGGCCGAAAATGTTTTGCGATTTAATGGCACCCCATGAATGACTACTTGTTCAATAGCATTGTATGCCGTGACGTCCTGCAACGGATTTTTGTTCAGTAGTAGGATATTGGCTTTTTTCCCGGTTTCAACAGTGCCGTACTCCTTGTCTAGCTTAAATGCTTTGGCATTCTCAATGGTTGCCATGGCCAATATTTTGCTTAAAGGTATTCCAGCGTGTTGCATTTCCAACATTTCCAAATACCCATTGAAGCCGGGAGGGTTGCCATAGGTTGGTGATGAGGGGGTATCTGTGCCAAACAAAATGTTTCCGCCATGATCGTACATATATTTCAAATTGATTTTCCCTTGATCGGAAATTCGGTTGAAATTCGTTGCTATGATGTTTCTGGGAGCACCACCAAACACATTGGCATACATTCCATCCACATTTGATTTATAATAATCGATTAACCCAGATGGCAATACATGTTCCAACTCGGGGTCATTCAAAAAATCAGGATTAGTCAGGGCGTTTAATCCATTGATCACTTGCAAGGTGGCCATGTAGCCTACCTTGTTTTCAATTTCAGTATCCAGCACGTTTTTGATTTCCTCTGGAATAACCTTGGTGGAATCCAACCTATAGTTGCCCCAGTTCCATAGGCCATGGGCAATAATATCCACTTGGGCATTTCCCAAAAAATCATGTGCCTCCAAAGAGTTACCATGGACCGCCAACACCAAATTATTGTTATGTGCTTCCCGTTTTATTTCTTCCATGAGTTCAATGGAAGGCGTTGGGAATGGAGGTTGTGTGGGGTCAAAACCAGGCTCATAGTATGTTTTTAAGACAATGGCGCCAGATGCAGCTATTCGTTCGGCAACGGCTTTGGGAGTATGGTTTTCCCTTACATATTTTTCGGGAATGGGATAGTCCTCATTTTCTTGATAAATAAAGTTAGGGACTTCATCATTCCAGTTGGAAAGTCCATATCAATTGCCAATAACTGCACCCCCTCCAGCAAAATAGAGATCGGGCCTAATTTCAGCCTTTTGAAAATCAGCCAATCTTTCCGGTTTGGCCGTTCCCAAATCAATCAAGGTAGTATAACCAAAATAGAGGTAACTTTTGGGCAGCTGCTCTCTAAAACTTGTTACAATTTCAGGGTTTTGAAGTTCCTCCTCATCAGACAGTGCATCGGCGCCCGTAACATGGACATGGCTGTCAATAAGCCCCGGAATGACATATTTTCCCTTGGCATTGATGGTTTTGAAATGTCCATTTACGTTTGGTTTATCCGTTCCAATGAAAACTATGCTATCACCATCAATCACAATATAACTTTCTGGGGACAAGGTTTGATCTTCAGGAGATATAATTTGAGCATTTTCGATGACCACCCCGTCTTTTAGTGAAATTTCAGGCTTCTCGGTTTTGCAGGAGCCTAGAAGAATCAGGGGGATGAGAAAGAGGAATTGTTTAGGGAGTGTCCTTTTTTGGAGAAAAGTGGTCAATAGCAAGAGGAAAGCAATCCCAAACCCCACAATTCCAATATTGATGCCAAACAGTGTTTTCTCACTTCCGTCCAAATATTTCATGGACCCGCCGTAGAAACCTTTTAAGGCAAAAGCCAATAGAAATCCACCTGTGATCATTAAACTCAATATTGCACTGATTTTTGTTTCCTTTTTGACCCAGACCAACCATAGACATAACAATCCAATACTTGAATTGGTGATCAATTGCCAGACCTCATGGATGCGTACATGGGGTGTCCAATCCGGGTTGAATACATGGGTGTTGTTAATTTCCAAAAACGGCACAGCAATGGCATATAGTAGAATACTGAAAGTGATGATATATTTGTTCATTTATTGTTCTTTAGTTCAATTTCATGTGTAAAATGGGGTAAGGCTTCCCTGATCCATCTAATGCAGACCTACCGACAACTTCAAAACCTTTTTTAAGATAAAACCCAAGTGCTTCTTCATTCTGTTCGTTTACATCCACTTTTTGCACTTCCAGTTCATTTATTGCATAGTCCAACATTTTGCTCCCAATGCCCATACCCCTGTTGTCCGGTTGGATAAAGAGCATCTCAAGATTGTGATCGGCGACACCCAAAAATCCGAGAATCTTTCCGTGGTTGTCCTTGGCACATCTAAGTGTGACTGCATCTAAGTAGGTGTTCAGGATCAATGGCCGGAAGTAAAGGATGTCCTCCTCCTTTAAAAAATGGTGCGTGGCCCGCACCGAAGCTTCCCAAACCTCCACCAAGGTTTGGTACTCCGATTTTAGTACGTGCTCTATGGTAAAATCATTCATGAATTTGGTGTTCTTTCAATGGCTCCGAAAATACAAAGTTATCTTCACAAAGCCTTTTAAGGTTGACTTTGGTCAATAATGGGCCGTGGTTTGTTCGAAACCTTGTATTAATAGGCTACGGTGTTGTTTTCCCAAATGCCTGTTTTAACGGTTTCACTCACATATTCCAAGAAACTTTTGGGCTTGCGTTTGAGTACCTTCTCAATATCATTGCTAATTTCGGATACCATGGGATTTCCCAAAACTTCGGTGAACAGATATTCCACCAACCAAACAAAGTCAGCTGGGATGCCTTGCTCCTTCATGGCAGTAACATATTGGTCTATTGTAATTGGCATAAATTCGATTTCCCTGTTAGTTGCTTTCGCGATTTCAGCGATGGCTTCTTTAAAAGATAGTGTAGATGGTCCTGTTAGTTGGTAAATTTTCCCATTGTGTATGTCATGAAGCAAAGCTTCCACCACCACATCGGCAATATCGCCGGTGTCTACATAGGGTACTTGCACATCAGCCTGCGGAAGGGCAACAAACCCTTGCTGAATGGGCTCCAAAAAGAAACTTTCACTAAAGTTTTGACTGAACCAGCTGGCCCTGACAATGGTATGGTCCAATCCGGAGTGAATGACTACCTGTTCGCACAATTCGGCTTCCCGTTCTCCTTTGCCAGATAGCAATACCACTTTTTTAAGGTTTTTGTTCTTGGCAAGATTGATAAGTTTTTCAATGGACTGAAGTGCCCCTGGCACGGCAAGGTCCGGTTGATAGGTGATGTAGATTTTGTCCACACCCTCAAGCGCAGCTTCCCAAGTCTTGGAATTGTTCCAGTCGAATGGCGGTTCGGATGACCTTGAACCGACTCTTACATTTTGATTGAGCAGTTGAAGGTTATCAACCACTTTACGTCCGGTTTTTCCGGTTCCTCCAATGATTAAAAAAGTGTCTTTTCTCATGATTAAATATTTGAATTTGTATTGATTTGAATTTGTAATAAACTTATAGTCAGTAGTATAAATGAAAGTATTGATGTAATGGTGCGTATCAAGTGCAGTCTGTTCCACTTGACCTCAAATAGGCTTCTTAATTCCTTCAGCTGTTGGGGTGAAGAAACTTGTAAATCCGTTTTATCCAATATTTCATTTAGTGGCACATTGCCAAATAGGGTGATGACCACGACGCCTGCAACGTATACTATTCCTGCAGCAAAAAGCATCCAGAAAAACGTATTGGGTTGGCTTCTATGGAGATAGATATTGGCTATATGCGTAAGAAAGGGTCCAAAGAAGACTACAAGGAACAATGGGTTTTTGATTGTCCTGTTCATTTCTTGGAAGGCCTGCAAATATCCAAGATTGTCCAAGCGGCCTATGCCAGGCGTTACGGCGTTGCTCCAAGTAAAACAAAGACCCGCGGTTAAACCTGTTAGTATGATCGTTACAATCAGTGTTAGTGTGTTGATTGAATATGTCATGGCTATTCATTGTTTTAGAATAATTGTTGTTTAGGACGTACATTCAAGTACCAATAGACTATGGCAACCAGCACAAATTCCAAGGCTATCAACCAGAAATCTGCAGAGCCAAAGAAGCTGGCATAACTTCCACCAAAGGGTATGATCAAAATGGGAACTGTGATTAAGGCGTCCAAAGTGGCGCTGGCCAATAGCATTAACAGACCGAGTTTTATACCGTGGGTGGCCTTTGCTTTACGATAATATATTTGTGAACCGAACCAGACCAAAAAAGGTACGATCAATGCCAAGCCTATATTGGCTTGGGCATACCGGTTTTCCATCAGTGGCAGTTCGTAGAAGGCGGTAAAGGCGGAAACTCCAAATATCCAGACCAGGGTTCCTATGGCCAATGCTCGTAGTGTTTTCATTTTTCCTGTTTTTTTGATTACAGGACAAAACTACATTGAGGCTCAGGCCTTTATTTATTCCAAAAGGAGTTTGATTTGTTGGAAACGGAGTTTACTTGATTTGGCTGGGGCGGTAGCCGAATTTTTTCTCGAAAGCGTTGGAAAAGGAGCTTAAACTGTCATAGCCCACATGCCATGCCGCCTCTTGTACGGTGGCTTCTTGGTTTCGGATGAGCTCATGGGCAGTTTTCAATCGTTCGTTTTGCAGGTATTTGAAAACGGGCACCCCAAAAAGCTCTTTAAAGTTCTTTTTAAGGTTATAGCTGTTCAAGCCGATTTGGCGGGAAAGCTCAGATAGGGAAGGAGGGTTGTCCAGGTTATTGAGCAATATTTCCTTGGCCATGTACAATTTATCGCGTTCCGTGGTATTGATTTTCTCTGTCTGCATCATGGCCAATTGCCCAAAAAAATGGGACAACAAAGCTGTCATTTGACTACGGAAAAACATCATTTTGGTTTTGCCATGGTATTTCATGTTGAATACAGAGTCCACAATACGGTCCATTTCCGG
>JAGQZL010000089.1 GCA_020434915.1 Allomuricauda sp.
ATTTTCATTGAAAGAACCGCTTGGTGGTTGCATATTTTGGGCATTTTGGCCTTTTTGAACTATCTCTATTATTCCAAACACTTGCACATTTTATTGGCTTTCCCCAATACTTATTTTGGAAAAGTAAATCCGTTGGGGCAGTTTAACAATCTGGCGTCTGTGACCAATGAGGTAAAGTTGATGATGGACCCCAATGCCGACCCGTTTGCAGCTCCAGTTGAGGAGGAAAGTGAAGCAGAGCCTGAAAAATTTGGAGCTTCAGACGTGATGGATTTGAATTGGGTCCAATTGCTGAATGCATATACCTGTACGGAATGTGGTCGATGTACCTCCGAATGTCCGGCAAACCAAACGGGAAAAAAGTTGTCGCCAAGAAAGATTATGATGGATACCCGCGACCGTTTGGAGGAAGTGGGCAAGATCATGGACGCCAACAAAGGGGAGTTTGTACCCGACGGAAAACAGTTACTGGACGATTACATTACCCGAGAAGAACTTTGGGCCTGTACCACATGTAATGCTTGCGTACAAGCCTGTCCGGTAAGTATTGACCCCCTTTCCATTATTGTGGAAATGAGAAGATACTTGGTCATGGAAAAGTCAGCGGCCCCTACGGAGTTGAACAACATGATGTCCAATATAGAGAACAACGGTGCCCCTTGGCCTTACAATCAAATGGACCGTTTAAATTGGGTGAACGAATAAATCTAGCACTATGAGTGAACAACTGAGGGTGAAAACCATGGAGGAGTTTATGGTGGAAGGCAAACAACCGGAAATTTTGTTTTGGGTTGGTTCTGCAGGGAGTTATGATGATCGTGCAAAAAAGATTTCCAGGGCTTTTGTCAAATTGTTGAACAAAGCGAATGTTGATTTTGCCGTTTTGGGCCCGGAAGAGAGTTCCACAGGAGATGTGGCCAAAAGGGCGGGCAATGAATTTTTGTTCCAGATGCAGGCCATGATGAACATGGAATTGCTGAATGGCTATGAAATAAAAAGAATCGTGACCTGCGATCCACATTCCTTCAATACCCTAAAGAATGAGTATCCTGGCTTGGGTGGCACGTATGATGTGATACACCATACGCAATATTTGAAGGAACTGATAGACAATGGCCGTTTGACCGTGGAAGGAACTGCATACAAAGGCAAGCGGATTACCTTTCATGATCCATGCTATTTGGGTCGGGCCAATGCCGTATATGATGCCCCTAGGGAAGTACTCGCCAAGACCAATGCAGAATTGGTGGAAATGAAACGCCATAAGACTAGAGCCCTGTGCTGTGGAGCTGGTGGGGCCCAAATGTTCAAGGAACCTGAAAAGGGGGATATGGACATCAATGTGTTGCGTACCAAGGATGCCTTGGAAACCAATCCGAATATTATTGCAACTGGCTGTCCGTATTGCAATACCATGATGACAGACGGCATCAAAGCGCATGAAAAAGAAGATAGTGTCACGGTTCTGGACGTGGCTGAACTTTTAGCAAACTCCATTTAGTATGTTGGTAGATTTTAATGAATTGCCCGATCATAGTAGAATTTGGATCTATCAATCCAACCGTAGTTTTACGGAGTCTGAACAGGAAGAAATACAGCAAAGTGTTGCCGAGTTCATACAACAATGGACTGCTCATGGAAGTGACCTGCATGCAGGTTTTGAAATGAAATACAATCGATTCATTATAATTGGTTTGGACCAGACCAATGCCAGTGCATCCGGTTGTTCCATAGACGCATCAGTACATTTTATGCAGATGTTGGAACAGAAATTCCAAGTTGAGCTGATGGATCGAATGAATGTCTCCTTCAAGCAAGGTGAGTACATAGCCTACAAACCACTCAAGGATTTCAAAAAAATGGCAAAGGACAAGGCGGTGTCCGCAAATACCATCGTCTTTAACAATTTGGTGGCTACAAAACAGGAATATTTGGATAGTTGGGAAGTGCCGGCAAGTGAAAGCTGGCATTCGCGATTTGTCTAGATAGATGCTTAATTTATCTTAATTTCTGTGCATTCCTCGATGAAATGCAATATTTTTATCCGTCTAAAGTTCATGTCCTAGACAAGATATTTATGCGGATATACCTCTACGTTCCCATTTTCATATTCATTTGTTTTCAATCTTTTGGTCAAAACAACCCATTGATCACCAAGGATTCCGTTGCCCAAATGGCTTGGGTGGAAAACCAATACAACGGTATGTCCTTGCAGGAAAAAGTGGGGCAGCTGTTCATGGTCAGTATTGCTTCCAATCAGGATAAATCTGCCACGGATAAAATCAAAGAATTGGTAAGGCAGGAAGGGCTTGGTGGTGTCATTTTCCTCAGTGGAAACCCAATGGCCCAAGCAAAATTGACCAATGCCTATCAATCAGCATCCAAAGTCCCATTGCTTATCGGTACCGAT
The DNA here is from genome assembly GCA_020434915.1 of Allomuricauda sp. GTDB lineage: Bacteria > Bacteroidota > Bacteroidia > Flavobacteriales > Flavobacteriaceae > Flagellimonas. The sequence goes on from JAGQZL010000089.1 coordinate 2,411, forward strand.
GCAGAATGGGGATTGGCCATGCGTCTGGACTCTACCTATGCATTTCCGTGGAATATGACCTTGGGAGCCATTCAAGATAGTTCAACTGTGGAAAAGGTGGGTTTTCAGATAGGAAAACATGCCAAAAGATTAGGGGTGCATATCAATTTTGCACCAGATCTGGATGTGAACAACAATCCCCGCAACCCGATTATTGGAAACCGCTCCTTTGGAGAAGATCCGAAGAATGTTGCCCAAAAAGGGATTGCCTTCTTGAAAGGGATGGAAGCTGCAGGTGTATTATCCTGCGGAAAACATTTTCCTGGGCATGGAGATACGGCAACCGATTCCCACAAGGCGTTGCCCATTATCGATTCTTTTAGGGAAGAATTGGATTCCATAGAGCTTTTTCCGTTTAAAAAAGCTTTGGAACATGGGCTGAGTTCCGTAATGGTGGCACATTTGGGTGTTCCCAGTCTAGAGGTCCGGGAAGGACACCCTTCTACACTTTCCAAGGCTATCATTACCGATTTGTTGAAGAATGAGATGGGATTTCAAGGGCTGATTTTTACGGATGCATTGAACATGAAAGCTGTATCTCAGTTTGCGCCAGAAGGGGAGGTGGAACTGGAGGCTTTTAAAGCCGGTAACGATGTATTATTGATGCCGGAAAATGTCAACAAAGCCAAGGAAAAACTAGTGGAGGCATACAATACAGGCTCCATATCCGAAGAGAGGCTTGCCCATTCCGTGAAGAAAATTTTGATGGCCAAATACAAGGCAGGGCTGAACAATTATCAACCTGTGAAGTTGGAAAACCTATATGAGGACCTGAATACTGTAGACAATGATGTGATCTATGAAGAGGCCATTGAAGGTGCAATCACGGTTGCCAAAAATAATTTTTCGTTGATGCCCATTAAAAAGTTGGACAACAAGAAAATTGCCTATGTACAATTTGGGGACGATTCTGGGGATACTTTTTTTGAGTCGTTGAACAAATATTTCAAGGTTACGCAAATCAAATCCAAGGATATTGCCGGATACCGAAATGAACTCGCCAATTTTAATCTGGTCATTATAGGATTCCATAAGGACAATGCAAGCCCTTGGAAGGGTTATAAGTTCTCCCAAACCGAATTGTATTGGCTGGAAGAGATATCCCGTTTGAGGACAAGCAATACCATCTTGACTCTTTTTGCCAAACCCTACGCCCTTTTGGATGTGGTCAATTTTGACACAATGGATGGAGTTTTGGTGGCTTATCAAAATAGTGTCATTGCCCAAGAGAAGGCAGCAGAGGTCATTTTTGGGGCCATTGGCGCCAATGGGAAGCTCCCGGTTTCTGCCCATTCCGAATTTCCAGTAGGCACCGGAGAGGAACTGAAACCGATCCAACGTTTGGGTTATAGTGTTCCGGAGCGGGTGGGAATGAGTTCTTCGCAACTGGCAATGGTAGATACCTTGGTGCAACACGGACTGGATTCCTTGATGTTTCCCGGAGCCCAGGTTTTGGTAGCCAGAAAAGGAAAGGTCATCTACGATAAAAACTTTGGGAAGCCCACGTATAATTCGGAAAAGCAAATTGCGGATACATCCATTTATGATTTGGCTTCGCTGACAAAAATCCTGTCCACATTGCCATTGATCATGAAGATGGAGGAAGAAGGCAAAATTGATTTGAACGATACTTTCAAAGAGTTGATCCCTGCCTATGCCGATACGGAATTGAAGGATGTCACCGTATTGAAAGCACTCTCGCATTATGGTCGACTCCCCTCATGGATTGCATTTTATTTGGACACCTTGACCAAAGACCGCAAACCTTCCAATGAGTTTTATAGGAACAATCCGTCCGAGGCGTTTCCATACAAGGTTGCGGAACAGCTTTATTTGACAAGGTCCTACAAGGACTCCATTTATAACAGAATTGGTAGGCAAAGTCTGAAATCCAATAGGTATCGGTATAGTGATGTAGGGTACTATGTTTTCAAGGAATACATTGAAGAAACCTATAATAGACCCATTGATGAATTGATCAATGAATTTCTGTTTGAACCCATGGGACTTCAAAGAACGCTTTTTAACCCACTAAAAAAAATGGATAAGGAAGCGATAGTTCCGACCGAAGAGGACGACTATTACCGATATCAGACCATTCAAGGGTATGTGCATGACATGGGAGCTGCCATGCAAGGCGGGGTAGGAGGTCATGCAGGTCTTTTTAGCACTGCCAATGAAGTGGCCAAGATCATGCAAATGTATTTGCAAGGGGGGTATTATGGTGGAGAACGTTTTTTGAACGAACGGACCATCAAAAAGTTCAATACGTGCTATTTCTGTAACAAGAACGTGCGTAGGGGAGTGGGTTTTGACAAACCTCAATTGGAGGAGACCGGACCTACCTGTGGATGTGTTTCCAGAAAAAGTTTTGGACATAGTGGTTTTACGGGAACGTTTACCTGGGCAGACCCTGAAGAGGAAATAATTTATGTCTTTTTGTCCAACCGTACCTACCCATCCGCCACCAATACATTGCTGATCAAATCTGGATTGCGGACACGCATCCAACAAGCTATTTATGATTCCATTATAAATTAGGTACTGTTTATTGCCTTAGATTTGTTTTTATGAAAATCGCGATTGTTTGTTACCCAACGTTTGGAGGTAGTGGTGTAGTGGCTACGGAATTGGGTATTGCCTTGGCAGGACGGGGCCACGAAGTACATTTCATTACCTATCGCCAACCAGTACGTTTGGAACTTTTGGGGAACAACATCCATTTCCATGAGGTACACGTTCCCGAATATCCCTTGTTCCATTACCAACCTTATGAACTGGCACTGTCCAGTAAGTTGGTGGATACCATCAAACTATATGGAATAGAGCTATTGCACGTGCATTATGCCATTCCACATGCGTATGCCGGTTACATGGCCAAAAAGATGCTCCAGGAGTCCGGTATCTTCATTCCTATGATCACCACGTTGCATGGTACCGATATTACTTTGGTAGGCAAACATCCGTTCTATAAGCCGGCTGTCACTTTTAGTATCAATAAATCAGATGTGGTGACTTCCGTATCTGAAGCATTGAAACAGAGTACTTTGGATATTTTTGATATTGAAAAGGAAATTGAGGTAATTCCCAATTTCATCGAAATTTCAAAATATCGGCCTGTTTATACCGATTGCCAACGTTCCATGATGGCCAAGGCAGATGAACGCATCATCACACATATCAGTAATTTTAGGAAAGTAAAACGTATTCCGGACGTGATTAAGGTCTTTTATCGAATCCAAAAGGAAGTATCCGCAAAATTGGTGATGGTAGGGGAAGGCCCTGAAAAAGAGAAGGCGGAACAATTGTGTGATGACCTCGGTATTAAGGACAAGGTATTGTTTTTGGGCAATAGCACGGAAATTGACCGGATTTTATGTTTTTCAGACTTATTTCTATTACCGTCTGAGACCGAAAGTTTTGGATTGGCGGCTTTGGAGGCAATGATCAACAAGGTAGCCGTTATTTCTAGCAATACTGGGGGTATTCCAGAGGTAAATATTGATGGGGTTTCAGGATATTTAGCTCCTGTAGGGGATGTGGAAACCATGGCCAGTAAGGCCATTGAGATTTTGAAGGACGATGCAGTTCTTGAAAAGTTCAAGGAAAATGCCTTCAAGGTAGCTTCCAAGTTTGACATTGTCCATATTCTGCCGATGTACGAGGAAATTTATGAGAAAGCCTACAAATCAAGGTTCAAAAATACATTTTGAGAATGCGGTATCTCCTTTTGATTATAAGTATTGTGTGTTTAGTGTCCTGCAAGGCCCAAAAAGAAATGAAACCGGTAGGACAGGAAATGGAAGAATTGGTATTGATTGAGCAGGACAATTTCAGTGGTATTGAATCTTTTGAGACCCAGGTCATACGTGATGCAAAATCATTGCGAAAATTCTATACGGAAATCAATAAGACCCGTAAACCTGGGCTCCCAGTTCCCATCATCGATTTTTCCAAGGAAATGGTCCTATTGGTCTGCGCCGGTGAGCAATCAGGCGAAAAAACAGTGCACCTTTCAAAATTAAAGGATACCGCCACCGAGCTATCCATTGCGGTACAAATGTGGGACAAGGAAAGAAAGGGAGATGCGGTTATTCTTCCCATGTACTATCCCATTTACCTTTATAAGTTGCCGATAACCGATAAAAGCATTGATTTTCAAAAAGTTGATGATTAATGTGCTAAGCCATTTTCCTGCTATTTAACGAAAATAGATGCACTTAAAAGTGCAAAATTTTTCTATTGCCCCCACCGATTTAATTTTGTTGGCATACCCAAAATCAATACCCATGAAAACCTACAAATGGATTATTTCCGTTCTCTTTTGTGTAGTATCCCAATCCATTTTCTCCCAAGAGTTGGAATTAACGGCCAAGGATAGCATTGCCGAGAGCTTTTGGCTGGTTACGTTGGGCACAAACATTGTGGACGATTCCGGAGATGAGTTCAGGGAACTGTTTGATGTGAAAGAAGCATGGAATGCGGTGCCATTTCCGTCCAGGTTCAGTGTTGGACATTATTTTAGAAATGGACTGGGATTGGAATTGATCGGCGCCTACAATAAATACAAACAGGGTAAGATCATTGATGATGTTCCCAATCCATCGGACATTGATTTCTTTTCAGCAGATTTCAGGGTTAGTTATGACCTTAACCACATACTGGGGGAAACCGGTTTTTTTGACCCGTATGTAGGTATTGGTTTGGGATATATCGACGCCAATGATCAGGGTAGGGGCACCTACAATGCCGTATTGGGCTTTAGAACTTGGTTTTCGGATCATTGGGGGTTGGATTTCAACTCGACGGGCAAATGGGCCATGGATACCGAAAATGCCTCCAATTATGTACAGCATGCTTTAGGGGTGGCCTATCGATTTGATGTGGAGAAGGGCCTTTCAAGAAAAGGTCTTCAAAAATTGACTCTTTTGGACGCCATGGAAAAAGAGCGACAAAAGGTACAGGATTCCATCGCTAAGGTTGAAGAGGAGGCAAGGCTGTTAACGGAGCAACTTCAAAAGGAAAAAGAAGCTGAGGAATTGGCTGCGGCCGAGCAGGCAAAGAAGGATGAGGAGGAAGCCAAGCGTTTGGCACTGCAAACCAAGATCAACAATCTTGGGAATGTCTATTTCCAATTCAATTCGTCTTACCTCACCAAGGAGGATAAAGAACTTCTGGACCAGTTGGCAGAAATCATGAAAAGTGAACCCGGCCTACAGATCAAGGTAACGGCCCATACCGATTCCAGAGGAACCGAAAAATACAACCAGTGGCTATCGGAACGAAGGGCAAAACGAACCATTGAGTATCTGGTACTTAAAGGTATCTCCGAAAATCGGGTCAACCATGAAGCTTTCGGGGAGACCAGGCTTGTAAATGAATGCAAGGACGGGATATATTGCACTGAAGATAAGCACTCAAAGAACCGACGTTCAGAATTTATCATTCTGGCATATTGATGATAGCCCATCATCGATAAAAAATAGACTTCAACGAATATCCACAGGCAAATTGTAATAAAGCATCTAATTTAAACGACCAAAAGCACAAACTAAACTAAAGGGTATTCCCTCTACTCTTACTTACTACACAAGGATATGGTCATTTTAGGCTTAAACTACTATTTTCACGACTCAACGGCATGTATTGTAGTAGATGGCAAGTTAATAGCTGCCATTGAAGAAGAACGATTGAATAGGGACAAGCACACGCGTGTATTTCCCCAAATGGCAGTAGATCGCTGTCTCAAAATTGCAGGCTTGACCTATAACGATATCGATCATATTGCTGTTTCCATTAAACCCACCCATAACCTTGGTAAGAAACTAGGGCACTTAATGGGTAACCTCCGTAGGTTCAAACCTTTTGTAAACCACGAGTTTGTACACGCTTATAACAAACAAAAGGGGTTTTGGAACTGGTTTAAATACCACTGGGAAAGCAAGAAGGACGGACCCGAAGTCCATTTTATCCCCCACCATTTTAGCCATGCGCCAGGGTCGTTTTTTGTTTCGCCCTATGAAGAGGCAGCCTTGTTGGGGATAGATGGTTCCGGTGAGTGGGCCACTACCTGGTTGGGCTATGGAAAAGGAAATAAGATTGAATGCTTGGGAGAGAGCTTCTTTCCGCATTCGTTGGGGTCTTTTTATGAGTCGGTAACCCAGTTCTGTGGTTTTAGGACCAGCTATGATGAGGGAAAAACCATGGGCTTGGCCCCAATGGGAGACCCGGAAGTATATAAGGAAGAAGTGGGTAAAATGGTACGGGTAGATAAGAATGGACAACTGCATTTTGATCTGAGCTATTTTAATTTCCAGAACATGCACTGGAGAAGACTTTCTCCTAAGTTCTACAAGATTTTTGGTCCAGGCAGAAAGCATGGGGAACCATTTGAAAAACGTCATATGGATGTGGCTGCGGCTTTCCAAAGGGTATTGGAAGACAGGGTTCTGGAAATTTGTGAGATTCTTCACCAAAAAACGCAAACAGATTATTTGGTGATATCTGGAGGGGTTTCCTTGAACAGTGTGATGAATGGTCGTATTGTTCGCGAAAGCAAGTTTAAGGATGTCTACGTGATGCCGGCTGCAGGTGACAATGGAACCGCTATCGGGGCTGCCTATTATCTGTACAATGGACTTTTTGAAAAGGAGCGGAATTTTGTCCATCTAGACCCCTATGTAGGTACCAGTTATACAAACGAAGAGATAGAAAAAGTCCTAAAAGGGGCCAAACTTCCGTATGAATATCATGAGGATATTTGCGAAAAGGCTGCGTCTTTGCTAGACGAAGGACAGATTATTGGCTGGTTCCAGGGAAAAATGGAAATTGGCCCAAGGGCACTTGGTAGCCGAAGTATTTTGGCCAATCCTGCTATTCCAGATATGAAGGACAAGATCAATGCAGAGGTTAAGTTTAGGGAAGCCTACAGGCCTTTTGCACCTTCGGCGATTGTAGAGGCCAAGGACGATTTCTTTGATTTGGAGGTAGAAGCACCCTTTATGCTCAAAGTTTGTAATGTGCTCAAGGAAAAGCAATCGGTGATACCGGCCGTGACCCACGTGGATGGTAGTGCGCGCTTGCAGACCGTTGGCAAGGAATTGCATCCCAGATACTACGATGTTATTGATAAACTTGGAAAAAAGACTGGTGTACCCGTGGTGTTGAACACTAGTTTCAACATTCAAGGAGAGCCTGTAGTGGAATCCCCGGTGGATGCCATTCGATGTTTCTGGTCCACAGGTCTGGATAGTTTGGTCATTGGAAACTTTGTATTGACCAAGAGAAAATAGACCGAACTAGGAAATGTTGTGTAGGGAGAACCACTTGGAATTGACCTTGAGGTAGTACTTTCCACTTATTTGCTCCGTTCTATGGACGGTTAGATTTGTTCTGGAAGTCTCTTGCTGGTAAAGCACGTCGTTCACAGCCTTGTTGAAACCGATGGGATAAGTTTCTGTACTATCACATACAATTAGAGTTCCTTCTGGACTTTTTTCCATTGTCTCGACAACAAAAGTGTCACCAGGGAACGGGTCCTCCTTTTTGGAGGAGAGCTTCTGCATCATCGAATCCCGAAAGTCATTTAGTTTTTTGGACTTCAAATATTCCTTAAGAACAATTTTGCCATGTTCCAGCTTTCCTACCAGTGTTGTCCAAGGAGATTCTTTTGGAATCAGTATCCAATGGCTGAATTGGTAAATATGGTTGCTCCATTTTCTTTTATAGTCCATACCGCCAACCCCCATTTCAAAAAGGGTATAACCGTTGGAAAGGCACCATTCCAGTTGCTTGTATATTTCAATATGCCCAAGGCCAAACTTGGCATAATCCATATCGTAGGATGACACGGAACTGAACAATACTGGCCCTAGATGGTAGTTAAGGGATATTTCAATGGGCTTTTCGCCATCATAAATAACAAACAACGAAGCTTGCTTTTCAAGGATTTGATGGAACGTGGCCTTTTGTAATTCTTCCCACCGCCATAATTCCTTGTGCGTTTCTTTTTTTTGCCCAAAACGGGCCCTGATCATGCTATGCAGGGCTTGGAAGACCTTTTCATAAGTCTCATATTCCATTTCCCCATGATATAAGGTATAATTGATAGGGAAACAAGCCTCAAGCCTTCTGACATATCTCCGGATGATGCTCCTCGTTTTGGACTTGTATTGGGATTCCAGATAATCATCTATGGTGGAAAAG